>CAJXYT010000023.1 GCA_913063505.1 uncultured Gammaproteobacteria bacterium
TTTTTTTTTTTTCAAGCAGAAGACGGCATACGAGATCTAGTACGGTCTCGTGGGCTGGAGATGTGTATAAGAGACAGCTCTTAATCTCTGCCTCGAACATCCACGAAGTACCTGTTTTAATTCGTTATTACATGCATATTGCATCTGTTTTAATGACTTAAGTTATAATAACTACTCCCACTCAATAGTTGCTGGTGGCTTACCACTGATGTCATAGGTAACTCGTGAGATGCCATCGATCTCATTAATAATCCTGAGTGACACATGCTCAAGAAATTCATACGGCAAGCGGGCCCAGCGCGCGGTCATGAAATCGACCGTCTCAACAGCACGTAATGCAACAACATAGTCGTATTTTCGACCATCGCCCATCACGCCAACCGATTTGACCGGCAAGAACACTGCGAACGCCTGACTGGTCTTATTATACAAGTCGCTTTTATGTAGCTCTTCAATAAAAATGTTATCGGCTAACTGCAGTAACGCGGCAAACTCTCGTTTAACCTCACCCAGTATGCGAACCCCTAATCCGGGTCCCGGGAATGGGTGGCGATACACCATCTTTTCCGGCAAGCCGAGCTCAACACCAATTTTACGAACTTCGTCTTTGAATAACTCACGCAAAGGCTCAATGAGTGACATCCGCATATAATCCGGAAGCCCGCCGACATTATGGTGAGACTTGATGACGTGCGCTTTGCCTGTCTTTGTGCCAGCGGACTCGATAACGTCTGGATATATAGTGCCTTGCGCCAACCATGCAATGCCATCCAGCTTATTGGCTTCTTCGTCGAACACTTCAATAAATTGTGCGCCGATGATTTTGCGTTTTTGTTCGGGGTCCGAGATGCCTTCCAGCGCACTGAAGAATCGGGCGGCCGCATTCACCCGAATCACGTTAAGCTCCATGTGTTCGGAAAAAGTCTCCATGACTTGATCGCCCTCGTTGTGGCGCATGAGTCCATGGTCAACGAACACGCAAACGAGCTGGTCACCAATCGCTTCATGCAACAACGCCGCTACCACTGAAGAGTCAACACCACCAGATAATCCAAGCAAGACTTTCCCGTTACCAACTTTTTCACGAACCATGTCTATCGCGTCAGAAACAATGTTACCTGCGGTCCAATTACCCGGACAGCCACAAATATCGCGAACAAATCGACGGAGTATTTCTTCGCCCTGCAGCGTGTGAGTCACTTCCGGATGAAACTGCACACCGTAGAAGTGCCGCGCAGTATCTTCCATTGCTGCGAGTGGTGAGTTTGAACTACTGGCAGTCGCTTTGAATCCCGGCGGGATCGCAGCCACACGATCACCGTGACTCATCCAGACTTTCAGAAGCGACTCTTCTCCGTCATCACTCAATCCCGCTAGAAGACTTGAATCATTCGAGGTGATTTCAGCGTAGCCGAACTCACGATGCGATGACGTTTCCACTTTGCCGCCGAGCTCGGCTGCCATAGTCTGCATGCCGTAGCAGATACCCAGAATCGGAACGCCCAATTCGAAAACCAGATGCGAGACACGTGGTCCATCCTCGAAACGCACAGACTCGGGACTGCCGGACAGAATCACGCCGTTCGGCTTGAATGCCCTAATATCCTCGTCCGAGATATCCCAGGGGTGGACTTCTGAGTAAACGCCATGCTCTCGAACGCGGCGGGCTATTAGTTGTGTGTACTGGCTGCCGAAATCGAGAATCAGCAGTCGGTGGGCGTGAATGTCCGGGTGCATAAACCTATGTCTTGGTGCCGTAATTAGGGGCTTCTTTGGTGATGGATACATCGTGCACATGGCTCTCAGCCATACCGGCACCCGTGATTTTCACGAACATCGGTTTGGTGCGCATCTCATTAATGCTGGCACTGCCGGTGTATCCCATCGCTGCACGAATACCGCCGATAAGTTGATGCACAATTGCTGTAAACGCGCCTTTATAGGGGACGCGACCCTCGATGCCTTCGGGAACCAACTTCTCGAGCTCTTCAGTCGCATCCTGAAAGTAACGATCCGATGATCCGTGTGATTCGCCCATCGCGCCAACTGAACCCATGCCACGATACGCTTTGTAGGAACGGCCTTGATACAGCTCGACCTCGCCCGGCGACTCTTCGGTGCCGGCGAACATGCCACCGATCATCACGGAGTGCGCTCCGGCGACCAATGCTTTTGCGATATCACCGGAGTATCGAATACCACCATCGGCAATCAACGGTACACCGGATTTCTTGAGGGCCTCGGCAATCTCTGCGACCGCCGAAATCTGCGGTACGCCAACGCCGGCTATAACACGTGTCGTACAAATAGAACCTGGCCCGATGCCAACTTTGACGCCATCCGCACCCGCACTGACTAAAGCGAGTGCCGCCTCAGCCGTTACAATGTTGCCGCCAATGACCTGCAAATCAGGGTGTGCCGATTTCACTCGGGTGATGCGATCCAATACGCCTTTCGAATGACCGTGTGAGGTATCGACCACAATAAGATCGACACCGGCTTCGACCAGGGCATCAACACGATCATCGGTGTCTTGCGCGGTTCCGACTGCAGCGCCAACTCGCAGCGCACCACTATCGTCTTTGCAGGCCATCGGGAAATCCTTGGCTTTCTGAAAATCCTTCGCCGTGATCATGCCGCGTAATTCAAAATTATCATCAACGACCAGCACTTTCTCGATGCGGTGTTGGTGTAGTAGCGACAATACTTCTTCGTCATCCGCGCCTTCCTTAACTGTCACCAGGCGCTCTTTTGGTGTCATGACTGCTGATACTGGAGCATCGAGCTTTGTTTCGAATCGAAGATCGCGGTGCGTCACGATGCCGACGGTCTGCTTGCCGTCCACAACCGGAACGCCGGAAATACCCATTGAGCGGGTCAGTTCGATCACTTCGCGGATCGTCATATTTGGTGAAACCGTAATCGGCTTTCTTACCATGCCAGATTCAAATTTCTTCACCTTCAGGACCTGCTTGGCATGATTCGCGATAGACATATTCTTATGAACAATGCCCATTCCACCCTCTTGCGCGAGCGCGATCGCGAGTCTCGACTCGGTAACCGTGTCCATCGCCGCTGATATCAGCGGGATATTCAGGCGAATTTCGCGCGTTAATAATGTGCTCAGATCGACCTCGCGGGGCAATACCTCGGAATATCCGGGTTGCAGGAGGACGTCGTCGAATGTGAGGGCTTCGAGGGCTATTCGCATGAGATTCACGTCTTGGGTTTTGTGAGATTAATCAGCGAATTGTACTCGGGTCAGATTTGCGGGTAAACGGCAGGCGGTTCGATATACTGCAAAGATGCAATCGAATACCCCCATAACTGCCGCAATTTCCGTCAGCCAGCTCAATCGGCGCGTCAAGACGCTGATCGAACAAGGAATGACCCGACTATGGGTAGAAGGCGAGATTTCCAACCTTTCCCGACCCACATCCGGCCATATTTACCTGAGCTTGAAGGACGATTCCGCACAAGTCAGCGCTGCCTGGTTCCGCCAGCGCCAGCGCGCGCCGGCGATCGGCTTCAAGAATGGCGACCGCGTACTGGCTTTCGGTCGTGTCAGCTTGTATGAGGCCCGTGGCAATTATCAGTTAATTATTGAAGAGCTGGAACCCGCCGGCGAGGGCGTTCTAAAGCGCCGTTTCGATGCACTCAAACTCAAATTAGCCAACGAGGGCTTGTTTGATGAGGATCGCAAACAGGCTTTGCCGGGCTTGCCGACGCGAATCGGGGTTATCACGTCACCGAGCAGCGCGGCCGTCCGCGACGTGCTGAGTATCCTCGGACGCCGCTTCCCAGCGGTACCGGTCGTTATATATCCAGCCGCTGTGCAAGGAGATGCGGCACCTGGCGAATTATTGAGTGCGTTGGCCATAGCCGTTCGCCGAAATGAATGCGACGTGCTGATTCTGTGCCGTGGCGGTGGATCCATTGAAGACCTTTGGGCATTCAACGACGAGATACTGGCTCGCGCCATATCAGACTGTGCTCTTCCCATCATCAGCGCTGTGGGACATGAAATTGATTTTACGATTGCCGACTTCGTAGCCGATGTACGAGCGCCAACACCGTCGGGTGCTGCAGAGATCGTCGTGCCAAACCAAGGCGACTGGCTTCGACAAATTTCGGGCATCGCGACACGTATTGCGAGAGTCGGACGGCGCGCGCTGGAAGACACAGCGCAAGAACTCGATTGGCTGGGCCGACGGTTGGTCGCCAGCAGCCCGGCCGCAACGCTGCAACGCCAACGCCAGAGTCTTCGCGAGCAAGGTGGTCGACTTAATTCCGCTGTGCGACAGCAATTACTGGAACAAAAGAGCAAGTTGCAGGGTGTTAGCAGCAAGTTGATGGCTCTGTCGCCCGCACTGTCCGTACAGCAGTCAATTGCGAACCTTCAGCAGCTTCGGCAGCGCCTCGCGACGCCGGTACAGAATTTGATATCCGATGCGGGTCATAAGATTGCTCTTCTTGGCAGAGCGTTGAATTCTGTCAGCCCCCTCGCAACGCTCGATCGAGGCTACGCCATTGTGAAAGCCGGCGACTCCGGAAAAGTGCTCTTGAGTACCTCGGAAGTGAAAGTTGGAGACGACATTCGAGCACACTTATCCCGAGGAGAGTTCGTTGCAACCGTTAAGAAGGTGATCGGGGATGATTAGTCGATTTGCGCTTTATTTTGTATTGCTTAGTCTAGCTGGTCTCACCATGGCCACTGAGGAATCGCTGCGGCCCGGCGGAATTGCCATCGTTGAAGTCGGCTCTACCAACTCTCCTCAACCCACAGCGTTATTTGACGACAAGCCTGTGATGGTTATCCGTCGCGACGAGCATTGGTATGCAGTCGTCGGAATTCCCCTTAGCATAAGTCCCGGCGAAATAACGATCGTTGCGGATGGCACCGAGAAGACGATTTCAATTGGCAGCCATGCCTATCGCGAACAGCGGCTGACGATCGAGAACAAGTCTCAGGTCAACCCAGACCAGGAACAGTTGGATCGCATTTTCGGTGAGCGCAAGATTATCGACGCTGCCCTGAATAATTTCCGCAGCATTGCGCTCGACGGCATTTCATTGGTGGCACCGGTTGCCGGTCCGCACAGTTCTAGCTTTGGCTCGCGTCGTTTTTTCAATAATCAGCCTCGCTCACCGCACTCCGGCATGGATATTTCTGCTGACATGGGCACCCCCATCGCCACCCCTCGCAACGGGGTTGTCGCCGCTACTGGCAATTACTTCTTCAACGGCAATACGGTCATCATTGATCACGGGCAGGGATTCGTAACTATGTACTGCCATTTGAGCGCGTTGAATGTCGAAGTAGGCGACGAGCTTGTTATAGGTGATGTGATTGGTGCTGTCGGGGCCACTGGGCGTGTAACCGGGCCGCATCTGCATTTTGGAACATATTTGAACGGGGCGGCGGTTGACCCTGAGATTTTTATTGATTGATGGTTTGTTGTTGGTTCGCGGCTACAGATCGTTGCCTCGGGCCGCTCTTATATTAGTCGCAGCATTCGAAGAATTCGCAGATCACCGGGCGAAACGCGTCCATATCCACCAAGAACGAGTCATGACCACGGATGCAATCCAGCTCAGCTAGCCGGATGTCGCTGCAAGCGCTTGAGATCCCGTCTGCAAGTTCTCGTTGTTGTTCAATGGGGAATAATATATCGGTCCTCACGCCGATAACCAACGCCTGATCCAATTGGAGTCGCTTGAATCCGGCCGCCAACGAACCGCCATACTCCGCAAGATCAAACAAATCGGATGCATGCGATAGATAAAGATAACAATTGGGGTCAAAAGCGCCGCTGAATGTGTTGGCGTGATTTTCGAGATAGGACTCAACCGAAAACTCCGCAACAAATTGATCTTCAATTCGGGCGTGGTCGGTCGATCGCTCGCGCCCGAATCTTTGCGTCCACTCTTCAGCCGAGCGGTAGGTAATCATTCCCAGCTTTCGTGCCAGGCGTTGCCCGGTAATGGGCGGGCTACCCAAGTCGTAGTTGCCCTTGTGCCATTTTACGTCCGACCGAATCATTTCGCGCTGCAAAGAGCGAACCGCAATCGAAAACGGCAACGCTCGTGCAGCGGACGAAATAGAAACAAAGCGATTCACAGCATTGGGATGACGTACACAGTAGGCGAGACCACTCATACCGCCCATTGAACAGCCTATCACCGTGTGTAGGCATTCGATGCCCAAATGCTGAACGACCAGATGGGCAGCCTCGGCAACGTCTTCTAGTGCCAGCACGGGGAAAGTCAGCCGATAGCGTTCGCCTGTCTCCGGATCAATGGATGCAGGTCCCGTAGAGCCGAAACAACTGCCCAATGAGTTGACGGAAATGATGAAATATTTATCTGTATCAATCGGTAGTCCGGAACCGATCATATCTTCCCACCATCCCGGAGACATATCGCCCTCCGAAGATGCCGCATGCGCCGATGGTGACAAGCCACTGAAAATCAATATGGCGTTGTCTTTAGTCGCATTTAATTCGCCCCACGTCTCGTAGACCATCGTAGGCGACTTTAGTTGGCCTGAACGGTGCATACGAAAATTTCCGTCAAACGTGTACGACTTTAGAGCTGTAGTCATTTCTTGTCCTTTTTTATCAGGCGTTTGCGCTTGCGCTCCTGTCGGGGTGTCAACGTATTGCGTCGCCCCGCATAAGGGTTCTTGCCCTTCTTGAACGCCAACCGCACTGGCGTACCCTTAAGTTTAAACACTTTTCTGAATCGATTGATCAGATACCGCCGATAAGAATCCGGCAGATGCTCAGTTTGATTGCCATGAATAACGATGACTGGGGGGTTTCGCCCACCTTGATGCGCATAGCGAAGTTTAACTCGACGACCACGAACCAACGGAGTTGGATGCGCCACAATGGCACTTTCCAATTCCCGCGTGAGTTCGGTCGTGGACATATCGCGCATCGCCGCTGCGTACGCACGCTCGACAGCCGGTAAGAGATCGCCGACTGCGGTCCCATGCAACGCCGAGATCGTCATTCGCTCTGCGAAATCTAGGAACGGCAGACGGCGCTCGAGATCGTCGCGTACTTTCTTTCGGGCATCAGAAGAAAGCCCGTCCCATTTGTTCGTAACGACAACGAGCGCACGGCCGCGCTCCATCACAAGACCGAGCAAGCTGACGTCTTGCTCAGTAACGCCCTCGTGAGCATCCAATACCGAAATAACAACTTCGGCCTGCTCGATCGCCTGTAGCGCTTTTACGATGCTGAATTTCTCAATCGTCTCGTGCACACGGGCCTTGCGACGAATGCCCGCGGTGTCGATCAAGACGTACTTTCGATCGTTGCGTTCAAACGGCACGGAAACGCTGTCGCGTGTGGTTCCGGGCTCATCGAAAACGACCAGTCGATCTTCGCCCAGCAATCGATTGATGAGGGTCGACTTGCCGACGTTCGGCCGCCCGATTACGGCAATCTTTAGCTCGCGAGCCTCGTCGGGCTCCTCGATCGGCTCTTCGAGCGAATCTTCGAGCTCCCCCTTATCTGGTTCATCAATTAACTCTTCGTCCCATATTTCGTCAATAACTTCCGGGGCTTCCTTGGGTATAAAAGAATTCAGGATGTCATCCATGAGTGCGCCAATGCGATCGCCGTGAGCGGCTGACACTGCGATGGGATCACCCAGGCCAAGGGCATGAAATTCGCTATTGGCGATGGCGGCATTAAGGCCTTCCGCTTTGTTAACGGCTAGCCATGTTTGCTTCGCGTGCCGGCGAGCGAGGTCAGCAACGTGCTGATCTGCGGCAGTGAGACCACTCCGCCCGTCGACCATGATGACTGCGACATCAGCTTCCTGAAGAGCAACAATGGTCTGTTCAACCATCGCTTCTTCGATGCCCTCTTCGCCACCTGCAACACCACCGGTATCGATAACGAGATAAGGAATGGGACCCAGTTTTCCGAAACCATAATTTCGATCACGAGTTAGGCCTGGGTAGTCGGCGACGAGCGCGTCGCGAGAACGCGTCAGTCTATTGAATAATGTGGATTTACCAACATTTGGTCGGCCAATCAGAGCAATCACAGGAAGCATCATTAAGCACCGTCAACGCAGGTGGTCAGGAATCGTCTGCGGCTGGATTTGCATCAGAACCGGAATCGTCAGATTCCTCGGAAATGTCCGGCGCACTTCGCGTCGGTCGATTCTGTACAACTTCATAAGCGCCAATGTTCCCATTGTCGCTCTGCACATAAAGGCGATTCCCCATGACCACTGGATAGCCTGTGATCGCGTCACGGCCGAAACGAACACGTGCAACGGGCTCGCCGTTAAGTCCGCTGAAGAAATGCAAATAACCTTCGAAATCCCCTACAACCACCGCCGTATGAAACGGTACCGGTAGAGTCGGGTCGCGACGCAATAAATCGTCATTTCTCCAAATCTCAACACCATTACTACGCTTCAGTGCGATGACTTCGCCGTCATCACGTGCGGTATAGACGCTATTCCAATCTGTCGCTACACCAACGTATGACGATATTTCACGTGACCACAGAACCTGACCGGATTCCACTGCAATCGAAGAAAGGCGCCCCTGATACCCAGCCGCATAAACATCCTGACCGATAACAGCGATAGCACCATCAATGTCGGATAAGCGATCAAGATCCGATCGTCCTGTCGCCAACGCCAACATCGAGTCCCACTCGATGTCGCCTGTTTCCAAGTTGACCGCTGCCAAGCGACCGTTATCGAAGCCTGCAATAATCAATGAGCCGACTATTAATGGTGACGCTGTACCGCGCATCGAAAGCAACGGCATCGTCTGTTTCATTTCCCAGCGCTGTCTGCCATCAACTCGCGCCAATGCAAGAAGGCGGTTATCAATCGTCTGAACGACTACCGTATCGTCACCGATTAGTGGGTGAGCTAGCACCTCACCACCGACGGATTTTCGCCACTTCTCTTCGCCGGTTGCGGCGTTGAGGAGGATGACTTCACCGTCTTTTGACGCAACTGCAACGAGTCCCTCATTAACTCCCGGGCCAGCCGAAAGCTCAACCTCGAGGTCCGTCTCCCAACGCGGATTCCCAGTGTCTGGGTCCATTGCCAAGACTTTGCCATCTTGGCTCGCGGCGTACATCAGATTGCCATCACCGACCGGGCGCAAACCGACCAATAGATAATCCGACGCGCCACCAACCTTGGTGCTCCATACTTTTTTGATCTGTAACGTGGAATCAAACTTGACCAGAATTTTTGGTTCGGCTGCTTTGTCCTTGTCGGCTCCAAGGAAATTGCTAGCAATACCGCAAGCGGACAACAGTGCTGTCGCCATAAGCAACCCAACGGGACCAGCCAATCGCCGCAATATATTCACTCAGCATCCTCAGATTTAGTAGCATCTGCTTCCTCAGTTTCTGGTTCAGCCGTTTCTTCTGCTACGGGTTCTACCTCCGGCAGATCCAACGCTTTCCATTGCACCAGCTGTTGATCGACCGCACCTTGAGACAACGGATTCATCAAAACTTTCTGGTAAGCATCCGCGGCTTCGGCCGTTCGACCAAGCATCGTATAAGCATCGCCAAGGACCTCGCCGAATACCACAGAAAACGCATCGCCTTCTTCGCCGGTCAGGAGATTGACGACCTCCTCGGCTTTGTCCTGATACAGGTAGATTCGAGCCAGACGTAATCGGGCGACGCCCCTTAACTCATCATCCCCGTTTCCGTCGACTACGCCGCGGAGCGCGTCTGCTGCGTCTTGGTCGCGATTCTGATCCATGTAAAGACGTGCCATCGCAAGACCCGCTTGGGCGACGTAAATCGTGTCGCTATAGGATGTCGCGATTTCGATTTCGGTCAACTCTGCATCATCTAGCCTGCCAGAAGACACGTGCTCAATCAGTTTTTCATACGCCGCCGAAGCCTCAAGCTGAGACTGCAAAGTCTTGTTCTGATAATGATTGATACCAAACAGCAAGCTAGCTCCGATAACGATTCCGCCGATAACGAATCGGCCGTATTCGGACCACCAGGATCGCATTTGATCAAGTTGTTCTTTCTCTGATAGATCGTCCACAAAACCGCCCTTAACGTAATTTCTGTTCTAGCATTGCCGCTAGCTCTTCCAACGCAACATTTGTTTGCTCGCCAGCGCTACGCATTGGTTTAACACCAATACAGCCATCAACAAGCTCTTGCTCGCCCAATATCAACGCAAACTCAGCACCGCTTTTATCGGCACGCTTCATTTGCGACTTAAAACTTCCGCCGCCCAGATTCATCTCCACTTTGATTCCGGAAATGGTATCTCGCAACTCTTCCGCTAATCCAAATGCCCGCTCCAGCGTTCCCGAGCCCAGCGCCGCTATATAGACGTCCGCATCGGATGTCGGTGCTTCACCGCCACATGCCTCATAAAGTGCGACAAAGCGCTCAATGCCCATCGCCCAGCCAATCGCCGTGGTCTCACGTCCACCCAGTTTTTGGACAAGTCCATCATAACGACCGCCAGAACAAACAGCGCCTTGAGACCCCAGCGCGTCTGTAACCCACTCAAAAACCGTGCGGGAGTAGTAATCAAGACCACGTACCAAACGTGGATTGACGATATACGTAACGCCCGCCGCATCCAGCAAAGCCCGAAGTCCGCTAAAATGCGTCGCCGATTCCTCATCCAAGTAATCCAGCATTACTGGCGCCGCTTCAACAATTGCCTGCATGCCAGGATTCTTACTGTCGAGGATTCTGAGCGGATTCTGCTCAAGGCGGCGAATACTATCCTCATCCAGCTGATTTTTCACGCCTGTGAAGTACTCAATCAACGCGTCCCGATAGGAGGCACGCGCTTCGGGCGTCCCCAGTGAATTGATTTCCAACTTTATCTTCGATATTCCGAGCTGCTGCCATATGCGGGCACTCATGATAATGAGTTCTGCATCGACGTCGGGGCCTTCGTATCCGATTGCCTCAACATCGAACTGGTAAAACTGCCTGTATCGGCCCTGCTGCGGTTTTTCGTAACGGAACATCGGACCAGACGTCCACAGCTTCTGCTTTTGGTTGTGGAACAGGCCATTAGTCATTCCAGCGCGGACCATGCCAGCAGTAGCTTCAGGGCGTAGTGTCAGACTTTCACCATTTCGATCGAGAAATGTATACATCTCTTTCTCGACGATGTCCGTTACCTCACCGATCGAACGCTTGAACAACTCAGTATGTTCAAGCAACGGTAATCTGATTTCTGAATAGCCATAAGATGCAACAATTCCTTGCACAACCGATTCGAGATACCGGAAGGTACTCGAGGCTTCAGGCAAGATGTCGTTCATCCCGCGGACGGCTCTTGGTTTAGTACTCATGATCCGATGATCGTTAACCTAGCAGTTCTGCCGCGTCGATCCGCAGCGGGAATGTCAAACGACGTACCATTGACCACGAGGGTCACATTAGTAGCGTCGCCAAGCAAGACGTTGAATGGTGATTCGCCGGATACGTTAACGGTGCGACCAGACCTACCGAGATCGAAAAAAAGACGGCGTCCGCTAGCATCCGAAATCTCAGTCCAACAATCCCCGGAGTAAGTAATACTGAGCTGCATTTCAGATGCATCGGCAGTATTGACTGCCTCTGCAACCGGCTCCGGTACAGTGACGACTTCTGATTCATCTTCTACAGCATCGACCGTGTCGCCAGAATTCTCCGTGCTCGAGCCGACCTCTGCCTCTGGCTTATCTGCGATGGGCAGTGGTGCAATCTCTCCGGTGACTGGTCGTACCAGCTCAGCGTCACGGTTCGTAAACCACCAATACGTTGCTGCTGCCGCCGCGATAACCGTGATCACCACGATCCAAGGTCCAGGCGAAATAATCCGGCGTGGTTTACTCCACGACGTTATGACCAGCGGTGCATCATTTGCTCGAGTTAGTCGATAGTAGTCGGCCATAACGTCAGCCTCATCAACCTTGACTAACTGTGCGTACTTTCTGAGGTATCCCTTAGCGAATACGGGTGCGTCTAGCACGTCAAATTCATTACGCTCCAGAGCGCGCACCTTGTACTCGTCCAGATGCAACTCTTTGGCAATGTCGATCACATCTATCTGCGAGTCGCGACGAGCCTCCGCCAGTCGCTCACCCGCCATTAGCCCCATCGCCTCATCAGCGACTGTCTCTTTGTCGAGGTTTCCCGTCTTGTCACCCATTACCTGGAGCCTAGAACCTTCATCAGGAAAAAACAAATAGCACTCAGTACTATCAGATTACTCTTTTTCATGCTGATGGAAGCCTTATATCGCTGTGCTCATTCAGTTTTTCCGAAGACGTCTTCGGTGCAATGATCTTCTTTCCTAGCGGTTTCTTGATCCGGTCGCTGACTTTTCCAGCCAACTGTCCGCAAGCGGCGTCGATATCGTCACCGCGCGTCTTGCGCGTCGTCGCAATGAGCCCACGTTGCCGTAGCCTGTCCTGAAAGTGTCGTATGGTTTCCACAGACGAGCGTTTGAATTCAGTTCCAAGGAACGGGTTGAAGGGGATCAAATTCACTTTCGCTGGCTTGCCCTTAAGAAGGCTGGCCAACTGATTCGCATGTGCAATTGAATCATTCACTCCACGCAGCATGACGTACTCGAACGTGATAAATCGCTTCGAGCGTTTTTCGGCATATTGCCAACAAGCCTCGAGAAGCGTGTTGATCGGATGAAGTTTGTTGATGGGTACGATTTGATCACGCAAATCGTCAGTTGAAGCATGTAAGGACACTGCTAGAGCAACATTGCAATCGTCGGCCAGTTTGTTGATGTGCGGCACAATCCCCGAAGTGCTCACCGTCACCCGACGACGCGACATACCGTAAGACCAGTCCGATACCAATAACTCAAGCACTGACACTACGTTTCGATAATTAGCCAATGGCTCGCCCATGCCCATGAAAACGACATTGGTTACCGCGGGTTCGCCGTTGCTGCGTCGGGGCAGCTCACGAATCGCGTGGCGTACCTGGCCGATAATCTCGGCACTTGAGAGATTTCGGTTAAAACCCTGAGCTCCCGTTGCACAAAACGAGCAATCCAGTGCACAACCGACCTGCGATGAAATGCACAGCGTTCCTCGATCAGTCTCCGGGATAAATACGGTTTCGACAGCCTGTCCGGAGCCGCTCGAGAACAGCCACTTGATGCAACCGTCCTTTGAGTCATGTCTGGCTTGCACCATTGGTGGGATAATCGCAGCGCCTTCCTTAAGCTGGCTGCGCAGCGATTTCGAAAGATCAGTCATTTCGTCAAAATCATCGCAGTCGCGCTGATAAATCCATTGCATAATTTGTCGTGCGCGAAAGGGTTTTTCCGACCTCGCAACAAGAAACTGCTCGAGAGCGCCTTGCGACAATCCGAGCAGGTTCGTTTTCGTTGCGGTGGTGGTCACGTCAGATTCCGCTTAGCGGGTTCTCGGGCAGACGCCATCGTCGCCAAAGAAGTAAGCGATTTCAATAGCGGCCGTTTCTGTCGCATCTGAGCCGTGGCAAATATTCTCTTCGATGCTCGCAGCAAAGTCGGCGCGGATGGTACCCGCATCAGCATCGGCTGGGTTCGTCGCACCCATGAGGTCGCGGTGTTTTGCTACCGCTTCATCGCCACTCAGAGCCGACACCAACACAGGGCCGGACGTCATATAGCTAACCAGATCATTGAAGAATGGACGTTCGCTATGAACGGCATAGAATCCTTCTGCCTGCTCTTTGCTGAGGTGCAGCATGCGCGCGGCAATGACTTCGAGGTCGGACTTCTCAAATCGGCCATAAATTTCTCCGATTAGGTTTTTTTGTACGCCATCAGGTTTGATGATGGAGAGCGTTTGCTCAACTGCCATGTGGTGCTTCCTTTAATTCAATGAATAATAATTCAGCCGCCCGCGCATTTGCCGGTCGACTGTTCGTAAACTCTTACATTCCACAACCGAACTGTCAGACGTTAAAGCTCTCACCGCAACCGCATTCGCCAGAAATATTCGGATTGCGAAAGCTAAAGGCCTCATTCAGGCCGTTTTTGACAAAATCGACCTCTGTGCCATCAATAAGCTCCAGCGCATCTGGCTCGACGACCACGGTGATACCCTTATCCTCAAAAACGATATCGGAGTCATTGATTTCATCGGCATAGTTGATGACATAGGAGTATCCGGAACAGCCCGTCTGGGTAACACCCAGACGCAGACCGACGCCATTACCGCGCTTATCGAGGTAGCTGCGAACCCGATCTGCTGCGGAATTCGTTAGAGAAATTGCCATTTCAGTCCTGTTTTATTATCAGACGGTCATTGATGGCTGACCTGAGCGATCGAACCGTGTCTTCGAGCACCAGTATACGTCCGGTTTTCTCTGCAGGTACAGCAAGATCATGCATTATCGAGCCCGTTTCGAATTGTTCAAGGTCCTGAGCGTCACGACCTTCAAATTGACGGCAAAATAGCTCCGCTGCTGCGATGACATGAGGACAACCCCAAGCGCGAAAGCGCAACTCGACCATCAACCGGTCAACGATCCCTGCAGAGAATCGAATACGCATACCCTGATCGTCGAAATAGGCGGTCACGCCACCTATCACATCGCCGATATGAAGCGGATTAGCGAAGCAGTCACGAACAGCGAGATTGTAAGGGTTTTCACTCATAAGACCGACCCGGGTTTCATGCTACGCAGTTTCTTAACTGCTTGGCAATACAGCGATATAGCTGTCTCGATATCGTCAGGCGTCGTCAGACGGCCCAGACTGAAGCGAATCGCGCTTTGCGCCTCGAGGTCGCTCCTGCCGATAGCCCTTAGAACGTAGGATGACTCAAGGCTCTGTGAGTTACACGCCGAGCCCGTCGCAACGCACAGAGGCTCGAGAGCGAGTAGCAAGCTCTCGCCTTCCACGTCTTCGACTCCAACATTCAAAATACCCGGATATCCGTCTTCGCTTGGGCCATTGATATACAGGCCGTCGATGTCTTGCAGGCCTCGGATCAGCTGTTGTTTTAGTGCCGAGAGGTGCGACAGGTCACCCACCATTTTCCGTCGCGCCACTGACGCCGCCTCACCGAGGCCTGCGATTAAATCGACAGCCAGGGTACCCGGCCGCATGCGCCGCTGTTGACTGCCACCGAACATGAGCGGCTCGATCGAAATGCCATCGGCAACATAAAGTGAACCCACACCCTTTGGCCCGTAAAATTTGTGCGCGGTCAGTGAATACAAATCCACAGGCAGTGCCGCAAGGTCCACAGCAATTTTTCCAGCTGCCTGCGCGCCATCCACATGGAACGTAACACCATGCTTGCGGCACACGGAGCCGATACCCGCAACGTCCTGCACGGTACCGATTTCGTTGTTGATGTGCATGACCGATACAAGCTGCGTGTCGTCTCGCAGGGCGGCCTCGAGTCGATCGGGTGGAAGCTGGCCATCGGAGTCTGGCGCGAGCCAGGTCACCTCGAAGCCTTGCTTCTCCAGGAAGCGAAAAACATCCACAACCGCTTTATGCTCTGTGCGCATGGTGATCAAGTGCTTGCCGCGATGCTCGCGTTGTTTGGCGGCGCCCAAGATGGCCATGTTGTTCGACTCTGTCGCGCCCGACGTCCAAAGAAGTGTCGCTAGACTCACGTTGAGCAGCTTCGCCAGCTCTGCGGCAGCGTTATTAACAACCGCTAAACTCAAGCGGCCAGCGGCATGATTCGATGCGGGATTAAAATAGGCTTCGCTTTGCACTTGTCGCATGCGCTCGGCGACGTCGGGATGAAGTGGCGTCGTTGCCGCGTAATCGAGGTAGATGAGGTCAGAAGCCATTATCTGGATTCTTTCTTGCGATCGATAGCGGCTAGGAATCCGCGCAAAATATTAACCTCATTCTTGTCCGGACGGGCACGAATGAACATCCTGCGCAGGCGACGCATCAAAAGGCGCGGATTATTGGGGTTAAGAAATTCGAGATCGATCATCACCTGCTCGAGGTGGTCGTAGAAATGTTCCATCTCATCACCGGTTGCCGGCGGTGCTTCGCTTTCAAACCCAGGGCCGCTATCCAGTGCGCTGGCGACCCTCAGCTCATACGTTAATACCTGCACCGCCATCGCCAGATTAAGTGAGCTGAAATCTGGATTCGTCGGTATCGTAAGTAAGGTGTGACATAGATCGAGATCATCGTTGTGCAGGCCGGTTTTTTCAGGCCCGAATACAGCTGCAACTTTGCCTTTCTTACCCTCCAGCATCATGCGCTCCGCACAATCCCGCGGCCCCATGCTAGGCCAGGTAATAGCTCGAGACCGGGCACTGGTTCCCGCAACGTAAACGCAGTCGGTCAAGGCCTCACTTAAAGTCGAGACAACGCTCGCCGCATCGAGCACATCAGTCGCGCCTGACGCGCGGGCCGTGGCGTCCTCGTGCGGGAAGTATCTCGGATTGACCAACGCGAGATCATTCAGGCCCATATTCTTCATGGCACGCGCGACCGCCCCGATATTGCCAGGGTGCGTCGTTCCGACGAGTACGATCCGTATGCTCATTGTTGTGACATCTTTAGGACAGTTGACTAAAAGTCCGGTATTCTACCGCTCCAGCGGCCCCAGCTGACAATAAAGTCTTGGGAATCGCCTAGTTCTTTGACATCGACGGAATCGTTAAATGCACGCATTACTCAATGTAGCGGTGATGGCAGCGCGCCGCGCCGGCGCCGTATTAGGAAGAAACTTCAACAAACGCGAGAAGCTGACTGTTGAAAAGAAGGGCCATAACGATTTCGTTAGCTCGGCAGATCTCGCTGCCGAGAAAGCCATCATAGGCGTAATTCACAAGCACTATCCTGACCATGCCATTCACGCCGAAGAATCTGGCATCCAGGGTGAGTCTGATCATGTTTGGATCATCGACCCACTCGATGGCACAACCAACTACCTGCACGGCTTCCCCGTATTTGCCGTTTCGATCGGCCTGCAGATCAATGGACGTCTGGAACATGCAGTCGTTTACGATCCAATGCGCGAGGAACTGTTCACCGCGTCACGTGGCAAAGGGGCGCAGCTCGATGAGCACAAAATTCGGGTTAGTGGAAACAAAGACCTCGACCGTTCATTGATTGGAACGGGCATTCCGTTTCGCGATACGAACGAAGATCTGGATCCGTATCTTGCGATGCTTGGTAAGGTTGCAAAGAACACGTCTGGCATTCGTCGCCCGGGTGCGGCAGCTCTTGACCTGTGTTACGTGGCTTGTGGTCGACTGGATGCGTTCTGGGAAACCGGCCTAGCCCCTTGGGACCTGGCAGCGGGTACGCTGATCATTCGCGAAGCCGGCGGCATAGTCAGTGCCTTGGACGGTGCTGAGAATCATATGGAAACCGGCCACGTGCTAGCTGGAACACCAAGAATTTACCGCGGCCTTGCCAAGCTTTGCGCAAAAGAAATCAAGGCTCTCGTATAGACTACGGCAAGTCGTCGTGCAATGACGCATCTTTGATCGGTTCGATCAGATCCTGCGCGTTCACGTTCAAAGCTAATGCAGTCGCACTTGCCGTGTAGATAGACGAGTAGGTTCCAACAACGATTCCGACTATCAATGCAATCGAAAACGGGGCGATGGACTCACCGCCAAGAAACAAGAGTGCAGCCAGCACAAGTAGCGTGGTCACGCCGGTGATGATGGTGCGAGCGAGCATCTCGTTGATCGAAATATTCATCGACTCTGTGGCTGTCATGCCGCGCAACGAAAAGAAATTCTCGCGAATTCGGTCGAAGGCCACAACGGTGTCATTTAACGAATAACCGATAACCGCGAGAACGGCTGCGACAACAGTGAGATCAAACGGCAACCCGAAAATCGAAAAGAAACCAACCGTTACAATTGCGTCATGTGCCAGGGCAGTGACAGCGCCCGCTGAGAATTTCCACTGAAAACGAATCATCACGTAGATGAAAATCAACATCAGTGCGAACACCAATGCTAATGCGCCGCTTTCTGCCAGCTCGCTACCGACTTGTGGGCTTACAAACTCAACACGCCGCAGGACTATGCTTTGATCACCCGCATGCAACACCTGCTGTAACCGAGCACGGATCTGGTCAACATCGCCTTCCTGTGGTGGCAACCGAACAAGCACGACTTCCTCAGCGCCGAAGCGTTGTACCTGTGCACCCGCATAACCAGCACTTGTGAGATCACCACGAATTTTCACCAAATCCGCCGACTCTCCATAACCGACTTCGAGCAATATTCCACCGGTGAAGTCGATGCCGAACTCGAGGCCTCGAGTCGCAAGCGACACGAGCGATGCAATGACGAGAACTGCGGACAACGCTAGCGCAAACTTTCGACGTGTGGATCCAAGAAAATCGATATTGGTTTTTTCTTTAATCAATCGCATGATTCGACGTCCTAGACCGGCACCGACGTCAGCTTTCGCCCGCCGAAAATCAGATTAACTATGGCTCGGGTCCCGACAATTGATGTGAACATCGAGGTAATAATGCCGAGCATCAAGGTGATTGCGAAGCCTTTGATAGGTCCAGTACCGAGGCCGAATAATACGATCGCCGCGATCAATGTCGTTATATTCGCATCCGCAATAGACGAGAAGGCCTTCTCATAGCCTGAGTGGATTGCTGCCTGAGGCGATGCCCCAGCCGAGAGTTCTTCGCGTATTCGCTCAAAAATAAGAACGTTTGCGTCAACCGCCATTCCCACCGTAAGAACAATGCCTGCGATCCCTGGCAACGTTAGCGATGCCTGCAGCAAGGACAACATGGCGACGATGAATATAAGATTGGAAAACAGCGCTATGTTGGCAATTAATCCAAATGCTCGATAGTAGATCGCCATGAAGAAAATGACGGCCAAGAATCCGATCTTGATGGCGTTGAATCCGCGATCGATGTTGTCCTGCCCGAGGCTTGGACCGATCGTGCGTTCATCAATCTTGAAGACCGGGGCAGCCAAAGCTCCAGCGCGCAGCAACAGCGCAAGATCATGCGCTTCGCCTGGGTTCAGACCACTAATTTGGAAGCGACTCTTAAACACACCCTGAATCGTCGCCGTACTAATGATTTCTTCTGTTTTGACATCGCGATACTCGAGTTCATCACCACGCCGTACCGCTTCTCTGCGAGTTTCGATGAAGACGGTAGACATTGGTTTGCCCAAATACTCCATCGTCGTTTTCAACATGCTCTCGCCGCCGGCAGAATCCAGCGATATAGAAACGATCGGTCGACCCTCACTAAAACCTGCAGATGCATCAACGATCTGATCGCCCGATGCAATGATCTTGCGTTTCAACACTTGCGCATTCTGGCCAGGACGCCCGACATAGCGCCTTGAACCTGGCTCGGTACCGGATTGGTCAACCATTCGAAATTCGAGCGTCGCGGTTGCCGTCAATATCTTGTTGATCTCGTTCGGGTCCTGAACACCGGGCAGCTGTACGACGATCCGATCCACACCTTGCCGCTGCACGAGTGGTTCGGCAACGCCGAGCTGATTGACTCGATTCCGCAATGTAGTGATGTTCTGATCAACGGCGAAATCCTCACGAGCCTTGATCTGCAAATCACTCATACGAACAGTAAGGGACTCACCATCTGTACTGTCGGCAATGACCAGATCAGGATCGACGCGCTTGATGATTTCCCGTGTTTCTTCGAGATCTGCGCGCGCATTCAAGCGTACGCGAATAACTTGATTATTGAGCTCAACACGATGCAGGCCTTCTGCCTCACGCAAACTGTCAATCAGACTGTCCTGATAAATAGCCATTCGCGTGTCGATTGCAGAGTTCATATCGACTTCGAGCAGCACGTACACGCCGCCACGAAGATCCAGTCCGAGGCTCATGGGACCCAGTCCCGCTTCGCGCATCCAGGTCGGCAACTTGGGTGCCAACGTTTGGGCGATATTGGCTGTACGACCGTAGCGAGCTTTCAGACTCTCGCCAATCGGTGTCAGATCGGTTCCAGTTTCGAATCGCAAAACAACGCGTCCGTCTTGCAAGTAAGCAGCTTCTGGTACCGCACCGGCTTTCTGCACTGCCTCGACATATTCTTCTAAACGCGCTTCGTCATAAGCAACAGCATTGTTGTCGGCGATCTGCACCGCCGGCACGCTGACGTAGATATTCGGCAACGCGAGCAGGCAGCCCGCAATCAGAATGACGAAGACTAGGCAGTTTAGCCAGACAGGATATTTATTCATTTAGGCTTCGTCGTATGTACC
>CAJXYT010000024.1 GCA_913063505.1 uncultured Gammaproteobacteria bacterium
ACGTAGTCCGCCACATTAAAGAAATATTCATATTCTTTCGCGTTAGCAAAACTGACCTTCGCGCCATTAACTGCCGCTTTACGAATTCGATGCGCAAGGATCGGCGCCTCGCTGCGGATGTTTGACCCAACCACAAGGATCGCGTCCTGCTTCTCGATTGCTGCGATGTCAATGCCGAGTGACTCGAAGACCGGATCGCTGTCCTGATCAGATGTATCGCGTCGATTCACGCGATGATCGATATTGGCAGTACCAAGATGTTGGGCAAGCTGCGACAGCAGGTAGCTCTCTTCAACGGTAGATACAGATGAGGAAATCAGTCCTATTTTGTTGCTGTCAGCAGAGCTCAAGACATCAGCCGCATGAGTAAGAGCATTGCCCCACTCAATATCACGCCATACGCCACCATCCTTTATCCGAGGTGTGGTAAGACGATCAGAACTGTAGATCGCTTCGTAACTGAAACGATCACGATCCGAGATCCAGGCTTCATTAATCGATTCGTTGTCGCGAGGAACAATGCGCTTAATGGTTCCACGTAATACGTGAGCGTAAAGATTTGATCCAGCACAATCGTGCGGAGACACGGTCGCATGCTGTGTCATTTCCCAGGCACGCGCGCTGTAACGATAAGGCTTGTTGTTCAACGCGCCAACGGGACACAGATCGATAATGTTCGCTGACAATTCATGGTCAATATTTTGCTCGACGTAGGTTGAAATCTTGACATCCTCACCGCGCCCAACCGTTCCAAGCTGCGGATTACCCTGTATCTCTTCACCAAAACGCACGCAGCGAGTGCAATGAATACAGCGCGTCATGTCGGTGGACACCAGAGGTCCAATGTCTTTATCTTTCACAACACGCTTGCCGTCGTTATAACGAGAGATATCTCGTCCGTAGCCCATCGCCAGATCCTGCAGTTCGCATTCTCCGCCCTGATCACAGATCGGGCAGTCCAACGGATGATTGATCAGCAGGAATTCCATCGTCGCCTTCTGAGCAGCAATCGCTCGCGGTGACTTGGTGAAGATTTTCATGCCCTCATTAATCGGCTGGGCACAAGCGGGAATAGGTTTCGGCGCACCTTCAATGTCGACAAGACACATACGACAGTTTGCCGCGATGCTCAGTTTTCCGTGATAGCAAAAACGCGGCACATATGCGCCGATATTGTCAGTCACCTCGATGACCATCTGGCCTCTGCGTGCTTCGACCGGCTTGCCATCAACTTCGATGTTTACGATATCATCACTCATAGCGTTTACGCAGCAGCCTCGGTCGGATCGTCAACCATGCTTCGACCGTTATTTCGAACCATATACTCAAACTCGTGATGATAGTGATTGAGGAAGCTCTGCACCGGCCACGCCGCTGCATCGCCCAATGCACAAATTGTGTGTCCTTCGATCTTATTAGCAACATCAACGAGCTTCTCGAGGTCGACCTCTTCGCCCTTGCCTTCCACAATTCTCGTTAGCATGCGGTACAGCCAGCCGGTGCCTTCTCTGCACGGTGTACACTGTCCGCAGGACTCCGCCATGTAGAAGCGTGATATTCGCCGCAGCACTTTAACCATGCAGGTCGTATCGTCCATGACCATCACTGCGCCCGTGCCAAACGATGAACCGGCTTCCTGCAATGATGTGTAATCCATCGTACAGTCCATAATGATTTCGGCGGGTAGAACCTTGCATGACGATCCACCGGGAATAACCGCCTTTAGCTTTCGCCCTTTCCAAACGCCGCCACAAATGTCCTCAAGCAAGACTTTGAACGGGACGCCCATCGGTAATTCGTAATTGCCTGGCTTCTCTACATGGCCGGACACGGAAAATTGTGCGGTGCCACCGGACCCTTCCGGACCCAAGCCTGCAAACCAGGCCGCGCCATTGCGAATGATCGTCGGAACACTGGCGATACTTTGCGTGTTGTTAATAGTCGTTGGCTTGCCATACAGGCCAAAGTTGGCAGGGAATGGTGGTTTAAACCGTGGGCGGCCTTGCTTGCCTTCCAGCGACTCAAGTAATGCCGTTTCCTCACCGCAAATATAGGCACCCGCACCGATAAAACCGTGAATATCGACATCGATACCTTTGCTCTGAATGTTCTTACCAAGTAAGCCGGCGTCATAGGCTTCTTTGACTGCCGCTTCAAAACGCGGGAACGGCTCATCCAGAAATTCACCGCGCACGTAGTTGTAAGCAACCGTCGCGCCCATCGCATAGGCAGCAATAGCCATTCCTTCAACAAGTGCGTGCGGATTGTAGCGAAGGACTTCACGGTCATGGCAAGTCCCGGGTTCGCTTTCATCCGAATTAACAACAAGGTATTTTTGAACGTCGCCGCCCTTCGGCATGAAGCTCCACTTAAGACCCGTTGGGAAGCCGGCACCGCCACGACCACGCAGACCAGATGCTTTAACCTCATCGATGATCTGCGCTGGGGTCATTTTGCCCGCAACGATTTTACGCCAGGCCTTATAACCGTCGTTCTTTTCGTAGGTCTCCATCGACCAGGATTTATCCTGACCAAACGTATTGAAACAAACGAGGTTTTGTTCGTAGGCCATCAGTCGAGCCCATCCAGGATTTCATCAACCTGCTCTTTCGTCAGGTTTTCGTAATACTTGTGATTCACCATCATCGCCGGCGCGCCACAACAGGCAGCAATGCACTCTTCCTCCTGCTTGAGGAAAATGCGTCCGTCATCCGTACTCTCACCGGTTTTAACACCCAGTCTGTTTTCGACGTGATCAACCAGATCGTCAGCGCCGCGCAACATACAAGCAACGTTGGTACAGATCGCTACTTCGTTTCGTCCTACTTCTCTGGTCTGGAACATCGAGTAAAACGTTGCCACTTCATAGACCTGAATCGTCGGCAATTCGAGATACTCCGCGACAGCATTCATCTGCTCTGCGGTAACGAATCCATGATTTTCGTGCTGGACCGCGTGTAAAGCGCTAATGACAGCTGATCGTTGTTTATCCGCTGGAAAACGGGCCTTCCAGCTTTCGACCTCATCTCTTACATGAGAAGAAAGTTCGTAACTCATCGGTCAACCTCGCCAAAAACGATGTCTTGCGTACCGATAACAGCAACAACATCAGCAAGCATATGACCTTCGACCATTTCTGACATAGACGACAAGTGCGCAAAGCCTGGCGCACGAATTTTTACGCGGTACGGTTTATTGGCACCATCCGAAACTATATAGACACCGAACTCGCCTTTGGGATGCTCAATAGCCGCGTAAGATTCACCTTCAGGCACGCAATAGCCCTCAGTAAACAACTTGAAGTGATGAATGAGCGACTCCATGTCATCTTTCATCTCAACACGTGTTGGCGGCGTTATTTTGTGGTCTTCCGCAATAACAGGGCCCGGGTTGTCGCGTAACCAGTCGATGCATTGTTTGACGATCCGATTAGACTGTCGCATTTCCTCGACACGCACCAGATAGCGATCGTAGCAATCGCCATTTACGCCAACCGGTATGTCGAAATCCATCAGATCATATACTTCATAGGGTTGCTTCTTGCGAAGGTCCCATTCGATGCCCGAACCGCGCAGCATTGGGCCGGTAAAACCCAATTGCATCGCACGTTCCGGAGACACCACAGCGATGTTTACTGTGCGTTGCTTCCAGATTCGATTGTCCGTGAGTAGGGTCTCATATTCGTCGACACAGCTTGGAAAACGATTTGTGAAATCTTCAATAAAGTCGAGCAATGAGCCGTCGCGAACAGAGTTCATGCGATCGAGTTCTTTCTTGCTACGGAATTTTGATTCCGCGTATTTCGGCATCGAGTCTGGCAGGTCCCGATAGACACCGCCAGGCCGATAATAGGTCGCGTGCATACGAGTTCCGGACACCGCTTCATAACAGTCCATCAGGTCTTCACGCTCACGGAAGCAATACAGGAACATGGTCATCGCACCAATATCGAGGCCATGTGCGCCCAACCACATTAGATGATTGAGAATTCTCGTGATTTCATCAAACATGACACGGATGTACTGAGCTCGCGTCGGCACTTCTACGCCGAGCAACTTCTCAATCGCCAGGACGTAGCCATGTTCGTTGCACATCATTGAGACGTAATCGAGGCGGTCCATATAGCCAATGCTTTGATTAAACGGCTTCGTCTCGGCGAGCTTCTCGGTACCACGATGTAGCAGGCCCACGTGAGGATCTGCCTTTTGAATGGTCTCGCCCTCAATCTCCAGTACAAGGCGCAAAACGCCATGCGCTGCCGGATGCTGCGGGCCGAAATTCATTGTGTAGCTTTGAATCTCAGCCATCTTTGCTTGCGTCCTTGAGGTCGGCGGAATATCGGTTGTCATCACGAATGACACGTGGAACCAATGTCCGCGGCTCGATGCTCACAGGCTTGTACATGACTCGACCCTGTTCGGCGTCATAGCTGACTTCAACATTACCCATGATGGGAAAGTCTTTTCGAAATGGATGCCCAATAAAACCATAATCCGTCAAGATTCGGCGAAGATCTGGATGCCCTTCGAACATTATTCCGAAAAGATCGAAAACTTCTCGCTCAAACCAGTTCGCGCCGTTCCAGATGTCCACCACAGATTTCACGATCGGAGGGTTTGCGGTTCCGGTATAGACCCTCAATCGAAGCCGAATATTGTTTTGAATTGATAGCAAATGATAAACAACTGCGAATCGCTTGGGGTCAAACTCGTCCGCCTCGTCTAAAATGACAGGCTTGCGCTCAACTCCGCGACTGAATCCAGTTCCAGAAGCGCTATTTGTTGCCCACTCGGTATCCCCGTAATGCAGATAATCCAGACCGCAAACATCGATCAGCATCTCGAATCCGAAATCGGCTTCGTTGCGCAGAGCCGTGGCAACCTTCAGGAGGTCATCTTTATTCAACTCGTAGGTCAGCTCGCAACACGTTGATGCCATGCGAGCCATCTGATCGCCGAAGCGGGCATCGATCTTACTCGCCAGTTTTTCGTTTCGATCACTCATATTATCGAGCGATCGTACTCGTGCGCCGAATCTTTTTCTGTAACTGAATAAGGCCGTAGATCAGAGCCTCAGCTGTAGGAGGGCAGCCCGGGACGTATACATCGACCGGAACAACCCGATCACATCCGCGAACGACAGCATACGAGTAGTGATAGTAGCCGCCACCGTTAGCGCATGAGCCCATCGAAACAACCCAACGTGGCTCAGGCATTTGGTCGTAAACCTTACGTAGCGCCGGCGCCATTTTATTGGTCAGAGTTCCGGCTACAATCATGCAATCGGACTGGCGTGGGCTGGGGCGAAAAATAATTCCGAACCGATCGAGATCATAGCGAGACGCGCCTGCCTGCATCATTTCAACTGCGCAACAAGCCAAGCCGAAGGTCATCGGCCACAACGAGCCGGTTCGCGCCCAGTTCATTACCGAATCAACACTGGTAACGACAAAACCTTTTTTCTGCAGACTGCCGCCTGCTGCTGCCGCGTCGCCCTCCGGCACTGCAGAATCAGTGGTATTACTTAATCCCACTCGAGCGCCCCCTTTTTCCATTCGTAAATAAAACCAACTACGAGAATTGTAAGGAACAGTGCCATGGCCAGTAAGCCGAACTTACCAATGGTATCCAGAGAAACTGCCCATGGAAATAAAAATGCGATCTCAAGATCGAAAATGATGAACAAAATAGCGACCAAATAGTAACGGACGTCGAACTTCATCCGCGAGTCTTCAAATGGCTCGAAACCACATTCGTAAGGAGATAATTTCTCGTCATCCTTTTCGCCACTACCAATCAGGAATCCGAGCCCCAGCAATAGCAGGCCGATCCCGGCAGCAAGTCCAAGGAAGATCAGAATAGGAAGATATTCTTGTAGCATGATTCTCTGTTATGCCCTGTGGGCTTTGCGGCTGATATTGCTCTCAAATCAGCGCGGCATTGTATCAGCCAATGCGCAGCCGAATAAACCCTTTTTGACATAGGGAAATGCGCTGATAGACGCGCAAAAAAAATCGGCCTGCAACACATCTTGTGTGAACAGGCCGATTTCGGTAGTTGGTGCTCTGAGCGAGACTCGAACTCGCACGGCTCGCGCCACTGCCCCCTCAAGACAGCGTGTCTACCAATTCCACCACCAGAGCAAATTTTTGAATTACTGCGCCGCTCAATTATTCAGCCAAGCGGCTTGGCTTATTCCGTATCCGGAGCTACCGATTCGCCATCAACCTCAGTATCAGTCAAATAAGGCATGTCATCATCCGCGTCTATCGCATCAGCGTCTAATGCAATAGTGGGCATGTTCGTATCCGGAATTGCCGCTTCTTGAACCGCCGGAGCCTCCTCAACGAGGCTACTCGGTGCCACCGCATTCTGACTGCTCAAATACGCGAGCGTCAGGCTCGTTGCGAAGAACGCTGTCGCGCATACCGCAGTTGCACGCGAGAAGAAACTGCCTGAGCCGCGGGAGCCAAATACGGTACCAGAGGCTCCAGCTCCGAAGGCTGCTCCAGCGTCAGCGCCTTTACCGCGCTGTAACAATACGAGCGCAATTATCAGTAACGCGATCAATGTATGACCAATAAGTACTGTTTTTTGAAGAGTGTCCATTAAGTTCTCAGTAATCGTTCATTGCAAGGTGTAGCTGTAGCTTTGAGCCCTAATCTTATCAATGTGCAGCAGCTGCAGCTGCTGCAATTGCCAGAAAATCATCCGCCTTCAGTGAGGCCCCGCCTATCAGGCCGCCATCAATGTCCGGCATTGATAACAAGCCAGGCGCATTTTCGCCCTTCATGCTGCCGCCATACAGAATCTGAACCGTGTCGGCCAACTCTGCATTCTGCTCTGCCAGTCGCGCCCGAATGTGACGATGCACATCCTGAGCCTGTTCTGGTGTCGCTGTCATTCCGGTGCCTATCGCCCAAACTGGCTCATAAGCAATTACCGCTGACGCGAACGAGTCTACACTCGCGGCATCAAGAACAGCATCAAGCTGCCCATCGATAATATCTTCTGTTGCGCCCGCTTCACGCTCTTCCAGCGTTTCGCCAACACATAAAATGGGTACGATCCCGGCCGCCTGGGCCGCAATATACTTAGCTGCAACTTGCTCACTGGTCTCGCCAAACATCGCTCTACGTTCGGAATGCCCAACAATGACATATCCACAGCCAAGCTCTTTCAGCATCGATGCTGCAGTTTCCCCAGTAAAGGCGCCTGATTCATGTTCAGAGACGTTTTGCGCTCCGAGCGAGATCGCACTACTCGATACCTGAATGGCAACCGAAGCCAAATAGGGAAACGGCGGACAGACCAGCAAGCGAAAACCGCCCCCCTCAGGAACCCCGTCAACAATACCCGAGACAAGAGTGTCACTGGCAGCACTGCTGCCATTCATTTTCCAGTTGCCAGCAATAAGAAATTCACGCATTTGATTAACTATCCCGAGGTCGAAAGGCGCGCAAGGATACCGAGGCTGTCTCGGCAAATCAACGCATAAACGATATAGATTGGAGCAATCAGGTAGCCAAATCCGCTACAACTGCGGCTAATCGCTTCGCAATTGCAACAACCTGATCATTGTCCTCGCCCTCAACCATGACTCGAATGACCGGCTCAGTTCCCGAAGCCCGTAGGACAACCCGACCAGTGGCTGCCAATTCAGTCTCAGCTGTGGCAACTGCGGCCTGAACTTCTGTCGATGATTCGAGGCTCAGACGCCCCTCAGTCCGCACATTGATCATTGTCTGAGGGCATTTGGTCATACCCGCGACGAGTTCCGAGAGCATCTTGCCGGTCTGCTTCATGATGGCAAGTACCTGCAATGCGCAAATCAAGCCGTCACCTGTGGTGCTTTTGTCCAGTACGATCATATGACCGGATGTTTCTCCACCGATGATTCCGCCCGACGCCCGGAGCGCTTCCAGAACGTATCGATCACCGACGTTTGCGCGCTGAAACTCGATTTTCTCGGCCTTCAGCGCTTTTTCCAGACCAAAGTTGCTCATTATAGTCCCGACAACGGGCCCTTGAAGTGTGGCGTCACGATGGCGTGCCATCGCCAGCACATATAGCAACTGGTCGCCGTCGATCAGTTGTCCATCCTCGTCCACCATGGCCAGTCGGTCACCATCGCCGTCCAAGGCAACGCCGACGTCGGCATTCAATGCGGGGACAGTCAACTGCAACAATCCAGGCTCGGTGGAACCGCAGCCGTCATTGATGTTTCTTCCGTTCGGCGAACAACCGATGGGAATCACATCAGCGCCGAGATTCCCAAGCGTTCGCGGTCCAACCTTATATCCAGCACCATTTGCGCCATCGAAAACGACCTTGAGACCTTCAAGATCTATTCCCTTGGGCATGCTCGCAATACAAAACTCCTGATATTGGACACGAGCCGTGTCAATACGCTTCGCCTTGCCGAGGGATTTGGATGTAAGGGTGATCGCCTTGCTCGCGAGGTGCTCCTCGATCTTGTACTCGATCTCGTTGGTGAGCTTGGACCCGGATGAGTCAAAGAATTTAATACCATTATCGTAATAGGCATTGTGTGACGCGCTAATGACTACGCCCAGATCTGCGGCAAACTCCTGGGTTAATCGAGCAATTCCAGGAGTTGGCAGCGGGCCGAGCAGCAACACGTTAGCCCCGGCCGCAACAAATCCGGCTTCGAGCGCAGACTCGAACATGTAACCGGACAAGCGTGTGTCTTTCCCTATGACTACTGTGCCGCCCTTAGGTACGAGCACTTGAGCAGCAGCGCTCGCCAAACGCATGGCGAAATCTGCCGTCATGGGTTCACTACCAACCGTTCCGCGCACACCATCTGTTCCAAAAAACTGTTTTTTCATGTTCCTGCCTCCATTACAGTCCGGGCTATTTCTAGCGCGTCTACCGTCTCTTTGACATCGTGAGCGCGAATGATCGCAGCCCCACTCAGAACGGCTATCACGGCGGCTGCAATACTGTCGGTCAATCGATCGGAAACATCCCGACCTGTTATTTGGCCGAGAGTGGACTTTCGCGACAATCCGACCAGTACCGGGAATCCCAGTGTCTGCAATTGTCGCAGATTCGCCAATAATTCGACATTGTGTTCATGTGTTTTCCCGAAGCCAAAGCCGGGATCAACAATAATCAATTCTCTGGGGATTCCAGCTTCTACGCATTTTTCTACCCGGGCACCGAGAAACGCAACAACGTCAGCAGTTACATCATCATAGACCGGCGCCTGCTGCATACTGCGGGGATGTCCTTGCATGTGCATAAGGCAAACCGGTACTTGAAGCTTGGTTGCTGCTTCGATAGCGCCAGGTGCCTGTAACGCCAAAACATCATTGATCATGTTCGCGCCGGCAGCCACCGCTTCCCGCATGACCGCCGCTTTGCTGGTATCTATGGAGATCGGTACGTCAGTCGTCTCCTTGAGAGCTTCGACGATCGGCAAAACCCGGTCCAATTCCAGCGATTCACTAACATCTTCCGCGCCAGGGCGAGTGGACTCACCGCCGATATCGATGATGGATGCACCGTCGGAGGCCATGCGCTCAGCCTGCTCCCTTGCTGCATCGAGCCCGACAAAATAGCCTCCATCAGAGAAAGAATCAGGCGTAATATTGAGAATGCCCATCACCGACGGGCATGGGAAATTCAGGGTACCCAGCTCTAGCAAGGGATTATTGTTCTTGCACTGTGCCGCCGATACCGCCCGTCACCTCGTCGGCTTCCGCGGCTATAGGTCCATCATCAGGCTGCTTGGGATCCTCTATCGAATCATCCCAATCCTCGGGAGGTCGGGGTTCACGACCTTCCATGATGTCCTTGATCTGCACTTCGCCGATTATTTCGTACTTAATCAGTGCATTTGCCATCGCATGAAGTTTGTCAACGTTGGCTTCGAGGAGTTGTTTGGAGCGACTGTAATTTGAATCGATAATGCGTCGAATCTCTTCGTCGATCGCGTTCGCGGTGTCGTCCGAGACTTGCTTATGCTGAGTGACAGACCGACCGAGGAACACCTCTCCCTCATCTTCGCTATACGTCAACGGTCCGAGTCTGTCAGACAATCCCCATTTAGTAACCATATTGCGAGCGATATCCGTCGCACGCTCGATGTCATTTGAGGCTCCTGTCGTTACACCACCAACGCCATTGATCATTTCTTCAGCTATACGACCGCCGAACAAACTTGAGATGCTGCTCTCCAGACGTTGCCGCGACATGCTGTAGCGATCTTCCTCAGGAAGATACATGGTCACGCCTAAGGCCCTGCCTCTTGGAATGATCGTGACTTTGTAAACCGGGTCATGCTCAGGAACCAGATAACCAACAATTGCGTGGCCAGCTTCGTGGTATGCGGTATTGAGCTTTTCTGCCTCACTCATCACCAGTGAGCGCCGCTCGGCACCCATCATAATCTTGTCTTTGGCTTGCTCAAACTCCTCCATACTGACAACCCGTTTATTTAAACGTGCTGCAACCAAAGCAGCTTCATTAACAAGGTTGGCAAGATCTGCGCCTGAAAACCCGGGCGTACCGCGCGCAATTTTTGATAGCTTCACATCATCTGACAATGGCACCTTGCGCATGTGCACTTTCAAAATCTGTTCACGGCCACGGACGTCAGGCAATGGCACAACGACCTGACGGTCGAACCGACCAGGACGTAACAATGCGGGATCCAATACGTCAGGCCGATTAGTCGCCGCGATGACAATGATGCCTTCGCTGCCCTCGAATCCATCCATCTCAACGAGCATCTGGTTTAGCGTTTGCTCGCGTTCGTCGTGACCGCCGCCCAACCCTGCGCCGCGGTGACGACCGACAGCATCAAGCTCGTCTATGAATATGATGCACGGTGCTTGTTTCTTTGCCTGATCGAACATATCGCGTACGCGAGATGCGCCGACACCAACGAACATCTCGACGAAGTCAGAACCCGAGATTGTGAAAAACGGTACTTTGGCTTCGCCTGCGATGGCCTTGGCCAGTAATGTTTTACCCGTTCCCGGAGGGCCTACCATCAGAACACCCTTGGGGATTTTTCCGCCAAGTCGCTGGAATTTGCTCGGGTCTTTCAGGAATTCGACAACTTCGGAGACTTCTTGTTTCGCTTCCTCAACGCCGGCTACATCCGCAAACGTAATGCCGATCTGATCCTCTCCTAACAAGCGAGCCTTACTCTTGCCAAAAGACATCGCCCCTCGACCGCCACCACCACCTTGCATCTGACGCATGAAATAAATCCACACGCCAATCAAGAGTAGTATCGGGAAAGAGCTAATCAATAATTGGACAATAATACTTTGAGACTCAGGTTCCGCAGCCGTAAATCGAACGCCATTCGTATCCAGCAAGCCAATTAGAGTGTTGTTATCGGTTTCGGGGCTAATCGTATAGAACGGCAATGGTTCTGATCGTCCGAATCGGATTTGCTTATCCTCGATAACCGCAACTGCAACCTGCCCAGCACGGACCTGATTCAGGAATTCTGAATAGTCCTTCTTCTGAGACTGGGTACCACTGACACCGGAAAGCCCCTGCACTACTGACAAAAGGACCACGGTAATGACGATAAATACTAGTATGTTTTTGGTTAGATCATTCACGTTTCGACACTACTATAATTGATAATTTCTCGCTACCAAGTACACCTCACGGCTACCGGCACGAGACGCTTTGGGTTTCATCACCTTTACACGCTCAAATGACTTGCGTGTATCGATAACGAATTCGTCTATTCCTGCACCTTGAAACACTTTACAGATAAAGTTCCCGCCTGGCCTTAAAACCCGACGCGCCAGATCAAGAGCTAACTCGACTAGGTACATCGATCTTGGCTGATCAACCACTCGAGTACCAGTAATATTGGGTGCTATATCACTCATTACAAGGTCAACACCTTCGTCGCCTATAGCCTTGAGCATTTGCAGAAAAATCGCTTCGTCTAGAAAGTCGCCCAAAATGAAATCGACGTCCGGAAGCGAATCCATGGGCAAGATATCAACCGCAACTATTCGCGCCCTGCCCTTGAGCTTCTTGGTGACGTACTGACTCCAGCTACCGGGCGCCGAACCTACGTCGACACAGACCATATCCGGTCGCAAAATCCGTTCTTTTTGATCGATCTGCTCGAGCTTGTAAACCGCGCGCGAGCGCCAGCCATCACGGCGCGCTTGCTGCACATAAGGGTCGCGCTCTTGCCGGTCACGCCAACTCCCGGTTGTTCGCCGCGGTTTACTCACTAAAAATTTCCCATTGCTCCGGTTTCATTTCCTACACACTGATACACTCCGCGCCCATGAACCTAAGCGAACAACAAAAGAAGTACCTGCGCGGTCGCGGCCATGACCTAAGGCCTCTCATAATGGTCGGTGACGGCGGTCTGTCAAAGCCTCTACTCGCCGAATTTAAATCTACCCTGGATCATCACGAACTCATGAAAGTCAAAGTTCGTGCTGCCGATCGTGAATCACGAGACGCTATGATTAAGACCCTGTGTAATGATTTTGGAGCACAAATGATTCAGCGAATCGGCAACGTCGCGCTGCTGTATCGTGCTAACCCCCAAAAGAAACCCGAAAAGCAGCTTAGAATTCCTTCTCGTTAGTCGTAGCTAACCTCGATCAACTCATAAGATTTTTCACCGTCTGGAGCCTTGAACTCCACGGCGTCTCCTTCTGTTTTACTGATCAACGCGCGTGCTATTGGTGAGGTGTAAGAAATTAATCCCGTATTGATGTTGGCCTCATCCTGACCAACGATTTTGTAGGTAATTTCCAGCCCCGTCTCGTCATCAAGCAACTTTACGGTCGATCCGAAAATCACTTTACCGCCCGCATCGATCTCAGTCACGTCGATGACCTGAACATGCGACAACTTGCCTTCCAGTTCTTTGATCCGACCTTCGATGAACCCCTGTTGGTCTTTGGCCGCATGATACTCAGCGTTTTCCTTGAGGTCGCCATGTGCACGTGCCTCCGCTATTGCGCGAATTACCGCCGGCCGATCGGTACCTTTCAGCTTCTTACGTTCTTGCTGTAGCAATTCGTGGCCACGAATTGTCATAGGCTCTTTATTCATGCCACTACCTCATTGTGCAAATCTTGCAATCGATTAACGTCACTGTTGTCTACATTTTCAATAGCACGGCATGTCGCTACAGCCGCGCCAAGTGTTGTGTAATAGGTAACTCCACGACAAACTGCCTCAGCCCGTATTGGAAGCGATTCAACTATCGCCTGTTTACCCTCGGTTGTATTGACGATCAAATCGATTTCACCATTCTTGATCATATCGACAATATGCGGTCGTCCCTCACGCACCTTATTGGCTCGTCGACATGATACACCAGCGCCGGCAAGAGTCTCTGCCGTACCGTGCGTCGCAATGATGTCGAAACCCATATCTGCCAGTAATTTTGCAAGCTCAATCGCTCCTGGCTTGTCGCTCTCCCGAACCGATAGGAACGCAGCCCCTTGCCTCGGCAGCACTACACCGGACGCGAGCTGCGCCTTCGCATAGGCCTCGCCAAAAGTCCTACCGATACCCATAACCTCACCCGTGGACTTCATTTCCGGACCAAGGATAGGATCACTACCGGGGAACTTGATAAACGGGAATACAGCTTCTTTAACCGAGTAATACGGCGGCTTACACTGATTCACGAAGCCCTGTTCCGCCAGTGATTCGCCAACCATCACTTTTGCCGCAATTTTCGCGAGCGGCAGCCCAGTCGCCTTTGAGACGAATGGTACCGTTCGCGACGCTCGTGGATTGACTTCAAGGAGATAAACAACATCGCCCTGAATCGCGAACTGGGTATTCATAAGACCGACAACATTCAGCCCTATTGCCAACGTCACGACCTGCTCTTCGAGTTCTTTTTGAATTTCTTCTGACAGGCTGAACGGAGGCAATGAACATCCCGAGTCTCCCGAATGCACGCCAGCTTGTTCGATGTGCTCCATGATGCCGCCAATCAAGACGCGTTCGCCATCATAAATACAATCAACGTCCACTTCGGTCGCCAAATCCAGGAATCGATCCAGAAGCACGGGACTGTCGTTTGACACGTTTATTGCGGCATCCATGTATAGGCTGAGACCCTCTTCATCGTGCACAACTTCCATTGCGCGGCCACCGAGAACATAAGAAGGCCTGACAATTACGGGAAAGCCAACGTCCGAGCTCAACCTCAGTGCCTCCTCCTTGCTCCGTGCAGTGCAATTGGGTGGTTGTTTGAGGTTTAGATCCTGAACCAGCTTTTGAAAACGCTCGCGATCTTCCGCAAGATCAATTGAATCAGGAGAGGTACCAATTATGGGTGCGCCGGCTTCCTGGAGTGCCTCGGCCAATTTCAAAGGGGTCTGGCCACCGTATTGAACAATGACACCCTTCGGCTTCTCTATCTCGATGATTTCCATAACGTCTTCAAACGTTAATGGCTCAAAATAGAGGCGGTCCGATGTATCATAGTCCGTGGAAACCGTTTCCGGATTACAGTTGACCATGATGGTTTCGTAGCCAGACTCGCTGAGCGCTAGCGCCGCGTGCACACAACAGTAGTCAAATTCGATGCCTTGCCCAATTCGATTGGGCCCACCGCCGAGAATCATAATTTTCGGGTTATCGGTCGGCGCGGCTTCACACTCTTCCTCGTAGGTGGAGTAGAGGTAGGCAGTTGACGTCGAAAATTCCGCCGCGCAGGTATCGACGCGCTTGTAAACCGGTCGCACTTTCAGCTCAATACGGCGTTTGCGAACAGCTTTTTCTTTTACGTTGAGTACAGCCGCCATTCTGGCGTCCGAGAATCCTTTGCGCTTCATCGAACGCATTAGCTCTTCACTCAATCCCGGCAGACCCACTTCCCGAATACAATTTTCGGCATTCACGAGATCAGCGATCTGTACCAAGAACCACGGATCAATACCGGTCAATTTTGCGACGTCCTGATATGAATATCCGTAACGAAGTGCATCAGCGACATAGAGCAACCTGTCCGGGCCGGGCATTCGAAGCTCATACCGGAGATCATCCCTGTCAGCATCCGTCACTATTGGGCCGCAAATCTCGTCCAACCCATCAATACCTGTCTCAAGGCCACGAAGCGCTTTTTGCAATGATTCTTGAAAAGTCCGGCCCATCGCCATGACTTCCCCAACCGACTTCATCTGAGTGGTAAGTCGATCGTTGGCGCCGGGAAATTTCTCAAAAGTGAAACGAGGAATCTTGGTTACGACGTAGTCAATCGTGGGCTCAAACGAGGCTGGCGTCGCACCACCGGTTATATCGTTCTTCAATTCATCAAGCGTGTAGCCAACCGCCAGCTTTGCAGCGACCCTGGCAATGGGAAATCCTGTGGCCTTGGATGCCAGTGCCGATGACCTAGATACGCGTGGGTTCATCTCGATGATCAACACGCGCCCCGTATCCGGACACACCGCAAACTGCACGTTCGAGCCGCCTGTCTCAACGCCAATTTTTCGGAGAACATCAATAGATGCATTACGCAGGCGCTGATATTCCTTATCCGTCAGAGTCTGCGCCGGCGCCACAGTGATTGAATCGCCCGTGTGCACACCCATAGGATCAAAGTTCTCAATCGCGCAAACAATAATACAATTGTCATTCTTGTCACGAACGACCTCCATCTCAAACTCTTTCCAGCCAATAACAGACTCCTCGATCAACACTTCTGTTGTCGGTGACATCTCCAGACCGTGAGTAATAATTCGCTCAAACTCTTCCCGGTTGTAAGCGATACCTCCGCCGGTACCACCCATCGTAAATGACGGTCGAATGATGGTTGGAAAGCCTATGTTCACTTGCTTTTCCAGGGCCTCGTCCAGTGAATGCGCAATTTCAGCGCGCGGGCTTTCCAAGCCAATCTCAGACATTGCACGACGGAATAAATCGCGGTCCTCCGCCATGTCGATAGCGTCTCGCGACGCGGCGATCATCTCGACGTTGTATTTTTCAAGCACGCCTTCCCGATCGAGATCCAACGCGCAGTTCAGCGCCGTTTGCCCACCCATCGTTGGTAGTAGTGCATCCGGCCGCTCCTTCGCGATGATGCGCTCCAGGGTGCTCCAGTGAACCGGTTCAATGTAGATCGCGTCTGCCATTTCCGGATCGGTCATGATCGTAGCGGGATTCGAATTGACCAGAATGACTCGGTAACCTTCCTCCCGGAGCGCCTTGCACGCCTGGGCACCAGAATAGTCGAATTCACAGGCCTGACCGATGACGATCGGCCCTGCGCCGATGATCAGTATGCTGTCTATGTCTGTGCGTTTTGGCATGTTTCGCTTTTTGGTATTAACTCAATAATCAAGATTAAGTAACGTTCATTTATTACTGTTAAATAAAGGGTTTTATGACGATTAAACCGTATTCAAATTGCTCTTCTTATGATTATCCATCTGCCTCAGAAATCGATCAAACAAGGGCAAGAGGTCATGCGGTCCCGGGCTGGCCTCCGGATGGCCCTGAAAGCTAAAGGCTGGCTTATCCGTCAAGGCTATACCCTGCAAGCTTCCGTCAAACAATGACCGGTGAGTTGCGGTGACGTTGTCCGGCAAACTGGCCTCATCAACTGAAAAGCCGTGGTTTTGACTGGTAATCATTACCTGGCCGGTGTCCAAATCCTGAACAGGATGATTCGCGCCATGATGACCGAATTTCATCTTTTCGGTCTTAGCCCCGGCGGCTAATGCTAGTAACTGGTGACCTAGGCATATACCGAACACGGGAATCTTCGAATTCAGGAATGAGCGAATAGCCGAAATAGCATAAGCGCAAGGCTCCGGATCACCCGGTCCATTGGAGAGGAATATTCCGTCAGGATTAAGCGCCATGACCTCTTCAGCGGTAGTGGTTGCCGGAACTACCGTTAGCCGGCAGTCCAAATCCGACAATAGCCGCAAGATATTGCGCTTTACACCAAAATCGTATGCAACGACATTGTAAGGCGCTATACGCCTACTTAATGCTTGCGGTTTCCGCCCAAAGCTAGTGCCGTGGCGCCACTGATAAGTATCATTTGTTGTAACAAACTTCGCCAGATCCATACCAGCGATACCTGGAAATCGGTTGGCATGCTCGATAACCGTTTCTACCGCTTGCTGCCCTGTCATTATGCAGCCTGACTGAGCGCCTTTCTCACGGATGATCCGAGTCAGTCGTCGAGTGTCAATATCCGCGATAGCGACAGTGCCGCCCTGCTTCAGAAAGTCAGAAAACGTGCGCTCGGATCGCCAGCTGCTCGTCAGCATTGTGCTCTCGCGCACAATGAGGCCAGAGGCGTGAATCTTTTCAGACTCCATGTCGTCACTGTTTGTGCCGGTATTACCGATATGCGGATACGTGAGTGTCACAAGCTGACGACAGTAGGACGGATCAGTCAGAATTTCCTGATAGCCCGTCATCGAGGTATTAAATACCACCTCGCCTATTGTCTGGCCTTCGGCACCTATCGACGTACCGCGGAAAACGCTACCGTCTTGTAGTGCAAGTATTGCTGGCGTGCTCAAGTACGACCCTCGCGATGAAACCAAATTCAGACCGATTTTGGATCGGGTCGTTGCAATATCTGCTTGCTGTAGATACACAAAAGCGGAAGGACTGTGTCTTCCGCTTGCAAATCGCCGACCGCTCCAGCGATCCGTCGTAGTTTACTGAAGGGTGGCAGCTCGCGCCACACTGAAATGGTTTTTTTTGTGCGAAATAGCCTATTTTAGATAACTGAACAGCACATCCTGCATCGAATACAAGCCAGGCGGCCTATCAAGCACCCATCTCGCGGCCTGGAGAGCGCCATCGACAAACACCTGGCGCGTTGTAACACTGTGCGAGAAGGTCAATTGCTCAGTTGGCGAACTCATTTTGACTTCATGGTCGCCGGGGACATCGCCGCGTCGCTCGCTCGAATATTGGATCGCGTTAGTACTATCACCACCACGCGCTACAGCCATCGCCTCACCCAACTTCAAAGCCGTACCCGACGGTGCATCCCTCTTGTGAACGTGATGGGTCTCGGACACCTCGATTTCGAACTCCGGCCCGAGTGACGATGCGGCCTCCCTGACCGATCGTTCCAGAACTGCGATACCCAGACTCATGTTTCGATCAAAGACAATCGCGATCTTTGTCGCAGCACGCTCAAGGTATGTCAGTTGCGATTGATTAAGGCCACTAACTCCATAGATAAGCGGGATTTCTTGATGGACAGCGGCGTCGAGGACAATTTGGCTCGCCTCCGGCAAACTAAAGTCTATTGCAACGTCTGAGCCAATAAGTAAATCGCTGAGGTCGCCTCCGCGCTGCCATATTCCGGCCAGCTCCAACCCCGCATCCCGGTCAACGGACGCCCCAAGTGCCTGGCCCATTCTGCCAGCACCAGCGATGGCTATTCGTGTGGATTTAATAACGTGCCCCCCCCTAGATAGACATGCCGATACTACTAGCTAATTCGGTCAAAAAACCATTTGACCGAATTAATCCATCCGCCAGCACGGGGACTGTGCTTATCTCCACCCTTCTTAACGGACGCCTCGAACTTTATCAGCAACCCTTCTTGCTCTGCGGTCAGACTTACAGGGGTTTCAACAGCGACCTGTGCGAACAGGTCTCCCTGCCGCGCATCACGAACGGTTGTAACGCCCTTGCCACGAAGTCGAAAGATCTTCCCAGATTGAGTTCCCGCGGGTACTTTCAACGATACATTTCCATCCCTGTCTCTTATACACATCTGACGCTGCCGACGAATAGAGAGGTGTAGATCTCGGTGGTCG
>CAJXYT010000025.1 GCA_913063505.1 uncultured Gammaproteobacteria bacterium
GTATAAGAGACAGATCGCCAGATGGGGCAATTGTGCACGGCGGCCAATTTGGTGGCGGCGCCGTTCAAAGTCATGGCGACCATCGTATTGCAATGTCATTGGCGATCGCAGGGACCATTGCGAGCGAATCAGTCCTTGTAAAGGATGTTGCTGCGGTGAACACGTCATTTCCAGATTTTTGTCAATGCATGGCAAGCGTCGGCGCTGATATTAGCCCGATAGAGGCTATATAAGGGACAGTGATCCTAAATCCACCGGTAATAGCGATTGACGGCCCAAGCGGTTCGGGTAAAGGCACCATAGCCCGACGTGTTGCCGATGCCCTGGGTTTTCATCTCCTCGACAGCGGTGCGCTTTACCGCTTGACTGCGATTGCAGCAAAAAATAAGGGGATTTCGCTCGATGATGGTGATGCACTAGCATTACTCGCGCGTGACCTCGACATCCGATTTGACGGTAATAAAGCTCGATCCGAGCGGATCCTGCTGGACGGTGAGGATGTGACTCTTGAGGTTCGACAGGAATCAACCGGAGCAGAAGCGTCAGCGGTGGCCGGATTAACTGAGGTTCGGACAGCTCTTTTGGAGCGCCAGCGAGCTTTTCAGAAGGCGCCAGGACTGGTCGCCGATGGCCGCGATATGGGGACCCATGTATTTCCGTCCGCTTTGGTCAAAATCTTCCTCACGGCAAGCGCTGAAGAGCGCGCTAAAAGGCGCCATAAGCAGTTGAAAGACAAGGGTATGAATGTTACGCTCGCGGCCCTTTCGCGGGACATAGAGGACCGTGACCGCAGAGATTCCGAGCGATCGGTAGCTCCGTTAAAGCCGGCTCGGGATGCCAGAATTCTGGATTCTTCGGGACTGTCTATTGAGGCTGTTACTAATACAGTTCTTGAGTGGGTCGCAGAGCTCTAAATCCTTGGTTAGGTAATGGATGGGAACGAACAGGATGTTCGCTCCTTTTTTTTCGTACCGTCAGATGCAGGATGCTAGCTGACGTAATTTATGGGTGGGGAAGATGAAATCCCCTTGGATTAACTAACATGTCTGAAAGTTTTGCTGAATTATTTGAAGAAAGTTTTGCCAGTCAACAAATAAAACCGGGTTCAATCATCACCGGCATTGTGGTGGCAATAAATGACGATGTCGTCATCGTTAGCGCAGGCCTCAAGTCTGAGGCCGTGATCCCTAAAGAAGAATTCAAGAATGATAAACGTGACACCGAACTCGCCGTAGGCGATGAAGTTGAAGTTGCACTGGATGCTGTCGAAGACGGCTTCGGTGAGACTAAACTTTCTCGTGAAAAAGCGATTCGAGCGCGCACTTGGATTGATCTTGAGAAGGCCTTTGAAGAAGGTGCCGTTGTTGAAGGCATCATCAATGGCCGCGTCAAGGGTGGCTTTACCGTCGAAATTGACAACGTCCGAGCATTCCTGCCCGGATCATTGGTTGATGTTCGTCCAGTTCGAGATCCTTCATACCTCGAGGGCAAGCAGCTCGAGTTTAAGGTCATGAAACTCGACCAACGTCGCAACAACGTCGTCGTTTCACGCCGCGCAGTAGTTGAGAAAGAGTTCTCTGCAGAACGCGAGGCCCTTCTGAAGGAATTGCAAGAAGGCAATACGGTCAAGGGAATCATCAAGAACCTCACCGATTACGGCGCATTTGTTGATCTCGGTGGAATCGATGGTCTCCTGCACATTACGGACATGGCATGGAAGCGCGTTAAGCATCCTTCCGAGATCGTCGAAGTTGGCCAAGAAATAGATGTCAAGATTCTTAAGTTCGACCGCGAACGTCAACGCGTATCACTGGGCATGAAGCAGCTCGGAGATGATCCTTGGCAAGACCTTGCACGCCGTTACCCGCAAGATACCCGTATGTTCGGTAAGGTGACCAATATCGCAGACTACGGTTGCTTTGTTGAGATCGAAGATGGCGTCGAAGGTCTGGTTCACGTGTCCGAAATGGATTGGACTAACAAAAACGTTAATCCTTCACGTGTTGTTCAAGTCGGTGAAGAAGTCGAAGTCATGGTCATCGAGATCGATGAAGAACGTCGACGTATTTCGCTGGGCATCAAACAGTGCAAATCGAACCCATGGGCTGATTTCGCATCAACCTTCAATCGCTCCGACAAAGTATCCGGTCAAATCAAATCGATCACGGACTTCGGCGTCTTCATCGGGCTCGATGGTGGGATTGATGGTCTTGTTCACCTTTCCGATATTTCCTGGGATCTCCCCGGCGAAGAAGCCGTGCGAAATTACAAGAAAGGTCAGGAAATCGAGGCGGCCGTACTCGCGATTGACGCTGAACGTGAGCGTATCTCGTTGGGCATCAAGCAGCTTGAGAAAGATCCATTCTCAGACTGGCTTGCGGCGCATCCGAAGAACTCGATCGTTACGGGAACAGTTACCGAAGTCGACGTACGGGGCGCATTGGTAGATCTTGGTGACGGTGTCTACGGTTCACTTCGCGCATCTGAATTAGCTAGAGGCCGGATCGAAGATGCCCGGACGGTAATCAAGGTCGGCGAAGAAGTCGAGGCCAAGTTCATGAACGTTGATCGCAAGAGCCGCATGGTTGCGCTTTCGATCAAGGCCAAAGAGGTTCATGAGGAGCAAGAGGTAGTTAGTAATTACACCTCTGATTCGTCTGCAGCCCCTGTCGGGACCACGCTTGGTGAGCTTCTGAAGGAAAAAATGTCCGGCGGAAGCAAATAATAAGTAAAAAAGGTAGCTCAGAACGTGCGGTCTGGGCTATTATTACCTTTAATATCCGTGGGTTACGATAAGAAAATGGAACAGTGATAGGCAATATGACAAAATCAGAACTTATAGAAGGTATCTCTCGCAAGCAAAAGCACCTGCCTTCAAAAGATGTTGAGCTCGCCGTAAAGCACCTTCTTGATCTTATGAGCGATTCCCTTGCAAAGGGTGAGCGTATCGAGATTAGAGGATTTGGCAGTTTTTCTTTGCATTTCCGTCCACCCCGCATTGGGCGAAACCCTAAAACGGGTGAGGCCGTCGCACTATCCGGTAAGTACGTGCCACATTTTAAGCCCGGTAAAGACCTACGTGAACGAGTGAACGCAAGTCGCCATTTCCCCATAAAGAATTGATTGCGCTCAAACGTATAGGTTTAGTATTACTGATCATTCTGATATTTACGGCGATGGTCGTATTTACAGCGGGCAACTCAAGTGAAGTCAGCATCACATTGCTTCACTGGGAATTCAGCTCCCCCGCCTCCCTTGCATTCACCATAGCTTTTACCATTGGTTGGCTATTTGGCGTTATTTGTATGGGCTTATACGCGTTTAAGATATCTAATGAGCGCAGAATGTTGCGACGGTCTTTGCGTATGTCTGAGAACGAAGTTAGTAGTCTTAGAAGCCTGCCGCTAAATGATGCCGACTGAATCTACTTTTCTGCTTGCTGGACTGTTCTTGCTACTGGCTGCGGCCGGGTGGGCGATGGGCAGGTTCGATGAGCGTGATAATGAAGATGCGCCCGTACCCCTCAATATCGATTATTTAAAGGGTCTTAACTTTCTTCTGAATGAGCAGACGGATCAAGCGCTTGAGCACTTTCTGAAAATGGTGCGCGTTGATGATAAAACCATCGAGACTCACTTTGCTCTTGGTAGTCTATTCCGGCGTCGCGGCGAAGTGGATAGGGCGATCCGAATTCACCAGAATATCATTGCAAGACCGGATCTTGCACCAGAGCAACGCGATCAGGCGCTTTTTTCTTTAGCTAAAGATTATCTGGGTGCGGGCCTGCTTGATCGCGCTGAAAAACTCTTTGTGCGCCTCGCTCAGGGTTCACGCTATCAGGTGCAGGCGCTTGAGGCGCTTTGTGATATTTATGAACAGGAACGTGACTGGCGGAAAGCCATTGATTCGGGCCAGCGCCTTGAGGTGCTAGGAGGACGCTCTCTGGCTCTCCAGATAGCTCATTACCACTGTGAATTGGCTGAAGCGGCTGCAGCGAAGAAAGACTATGCGTCGGCTCGCAAGCACGTGAAGAAAGCACAAGCAGGGCGCCCTCGAACAATGCGCGGAGCCCTTACGCGTGCACACATTGCTAGAGACAGTAATGATAATAAGACTGCATTGAAGCTGTATAACCGCATACTCGACGATAAAACCTACTTGATTGCTGAGGCGTTACCGGAAATTGTTTCAATATATGAACGAGAGAACGCGACAGCGGACTTGGAGGTCGCGCTGAGGGTCTTACTGAAGAAGAATCCCGAAATGAACTCACTCGTCGCGTATACAGCAATTGTGAATGATCTCGGCGGAATCCCGGTGATTGATGAGTGCGTTGAAGAGTACATGCTGAATGAGCCAACACTTGGTGAGTTTGTCGAGTTACAGCAACTATCAACAGGTGATGTGGGTTCAAACTTCGCTGCGCTCGCGAAGGTTCGCGGTGCGCTGTCGAAGCTTGCCAGCACGACGCCGAGGTATCAGTGTCAGGAGTGTGGGTTTTCAAGCCAGCGCCTGCTTTGGCAATGCCCAAGTTGCCGCAACTGGGAAACGCAACGGCCGGCGTCACGAGTCCAATTCGATACCGTCTTGCAACACAGCATTACGAACCGCTAACGAGTCTCTGTTCGCATTCCACTATATATTCTAGGGTCTATTGATCAGTCAGCCAAGAAAGGGACAGATTATCCCGTTACATTTAAGGCTAAGGTGGCTGTCGGGGACAAGTGCTCGCGGACTGATTAGATTTGGTACCTCCTGCACCTGGTGGGCCTAATATGTGAGTCGCCGTTCTAACTCGAAAAATGCGCTAGTATCCGGATTCCAATACCTGAATGGCCTAAGTAAGGAATATCTATGCGCTGGATTTTAATACTAGTTTCGATGGCCTCTGCAGCAATGGCAAATGCACAGCAATCCTACCTGATCGATTGGGACGTGGTTGGCGAAGAGTCACTCGACCATCTCGTCGAGCTTATTCAGATCAATTCAACCAATCCACCGGGTAACGAAACCGACGTAACAGACTACCTGTCGGCCGTTCTAGCCGCCGAGGGAATTGAGTCAGAGACCTATGCACTCGAGGAATCAAGAGCGAATCTTGTGGCGCGCGCAAGTGGAAATGGATCTAAACGACCGCTGTTAATAATGGGCCATACGGACGTTGTTGGTGTGCAATTAGATCGATGGAGTGCGGACCCCTTCAGCGGCTTGCGTCAGGACGGGTTTGTTTACGGTAGAGGGACGCTTGATGACAAGGATAACCTCGCAGCTGGGCTGATGGTCATGAAGCTGCTTAAGCGCTATGGAGTTAAGCTTGATCGCGACGTCATTCTACTGGCGGAATCCGGTGAGGAAGGAACGCCAGAAGTCGGTATCAATTTCATGGTCGAGAAGCACTTCGATATTATCGATGCTGAATACTGTCTGGCGGAAGGCGGGCAGAATGTTATTCAGGACGATCAGGTGGTCACGGTCGGTATAGAGACCACTGAAAAAATGCCTCGCCGAGTAACGCTAGTTGCTCGCGGCACTCCAGGTCACGGTTCGAAACCCACCTTGGAAAATGCAGTGGTTATTCTCGCAAATGCTGTTGCGAAAGCTGGCTCCTGGGATACGGAGGTGCGATTCAGTGAGACGACAAGAATGTATTTTCAAAGGATGGCCGAGATAGCGTCAGACGATGATGCGTTTCGCTACAGCAACATAGAAAATCCGGAAGAGAGCGCAGCAATTCAGCAGCACTTCCTTGCGAATTTCCCATATCACTATTCCATCTCGAGAACATCGGTTGCGCCAACCATCATGGATGCAGGCTTTCGCAGAAACGTCATCCCTTCGGAAGCGAGTGCGATGCTGGATATTCGAATGCTGCCAGATGAAAACGTTGAGGGTTTTTACGCGAAACTTGCGGCAGTAATCGATGACTCTCGCGTTGAAATAGTCCCGGAGAGAATTTACCGCCCAGCCGCGCCTTCGTCTGACATCGATAACGAAATGTTTCAAACGCTTGAGCGCGTCGCAAAGAATATGTACCCGAACGCGACCGTGCTACCCATCATGCAAACCGGAGCGACAGACATGGCCCAGGTAAGAGCCAAGGGGATGCAAGCCTATGGCATCGGGCCTGCGCGATCGATTGAGGAAATAAACAGTGGGTTCGGCGCACATGGAGATAACGAGCGAATTTCCGAAGAAGCCTTCGTTGAGCTTGTAAAATACATGTGGAATGTCGTCATTGAGATAGCAGCAACAAGGTAAGATTTGATCGGTTGTTGCTCGGCGTAGGGGGGTAAGTCGTTAATTTCTGCACTAGATTTAACGGTGATTGATTGGATAATTATAAAAAAGAGCAGATGATTCGTCGCTGATTCAGTAATAGAAAAAGCCCGCTAAGAAGCGGGCTTTTTCATGTTTGGCTCCCCGACGCGGACTCGAACCACGGACATTCTGATTAACAGTCAGACGCTCTACCAACTGAGCTATCGGGGAATAGGTCGACACCGTTAGGTGCGGCCGGGATTTTGGTTCAGAGGGGGGCTGAAGTCAAGCCAAAACAACCCGTTTTATCCGATTGATTGCGTCTTCGAGCATTTCCATCGAACAAGCGAATGATAGCCGCATGTAACCTGGCGCCCCGAATGCTGTTCCGGGGACGCAAGCCACATCAGCCTCGTTGATTAATAGCTCGACAAGTGCGGCGTCACTGCTGAGGTTTCGCGCCTGCAGAGCATCGCTGACGCGCGGAAACGCGTAGAATGTGCCTTCGCCGCTGCGGCATTCGAATCCCTCAATACCGTTCAGTGCAGCGACCACATAATCATGCCGATTCTTGTAGGCGGCAGTCATATCAGCGACGGCTGACTGGTTGCCTGAGAGCGCCGCAATTGCGGCGACCTGAGATACGCTGCAGGGATTTGATGTGCTTTGACTCTGAATCGTTTTCATTGCCGTAATGAGTTCGCGCGGGCCGGCGGCATAGCCAATACGCCAGCCTGTCATCGCATAGGCTTTGGACACACCGTTGATTGTAACCGTCCGGTCGTAGAGCTCAGGGCAGGCCGCTGCGAAGCTACAAAACGGCTCTTCACCCCAGTGAATATGCTCGTAAATCTCGTCCGCTACGATAACAACATTGGGGTGATCGGAAAGGACGGCACCGAGCGCCTGTAGCTCGATTTTCGAGTAGCTAGCGCCGGTTGGATTGCTGGGACTGTTCAATATCAACAAGCGGGTTTTGCCTGTCAGCGCCGCGACCAGCTGCTTGGGAGTGATTTTGAAATCATCTTCGATACCTGCTTTTATAATTACGGGCTCAGCCCCCGCCAAACGCACCATATCGGGGTACGAGACCCAAAATGGAGCCGGTATGACAGCCTCATCTCCGGGCGATAGAAGGCCCAGGCATAGATTGAACAGGCACTGTTTCGCGCCGCTTGAGACGATGATCTGCGAGGGCTCATAGCTGAGTCCATTTTCATCTCTAAATTTAGTCTGGATGGCGTCTTTGAGATCGGCTGTTCCGTCGACTGGGGTGTATTTAGTCGCACCATCTTCAATCGCTTTTTTGGCGGCATTCTTGATGTGCTGCGGCGTGTCGAAATCGGGTTCACCGGCCCCCAGGCTAATAATATCTCTGCCCGCGGCGCGTAACTCTGTTGCCAGTGCTAGAACGGCACTGGTTGGTGATGGCTTAACGGCAGCCATTCTCTTGGAAACTGATAAACTCAATCGATTGCCCCTCGCAAACGCTCATCGGAAATACTCGGCTATGGTACGTCAAACTACAGATCTTCCCAACAAACTCAGCGACGATCGCGATCGTTTGACCCTGGTGTCGGACTTCAAGCCGGCCGGCGACCAGCAAAACGCTATTGCCGGCTTGCTGGAGGGGCTGGGCGACGGGCTGGCGCGCCAGACTTTGCTCGGGGTGACCGGGTCCGGAAAGACGTTCACGATCGCAAATATCATCGATCGCACCCAGCGGCCAGCTATCATCTTGGCGCCCAATAAGACCTTGGCTGCGCAGCTGTACGGCGAGATGCGAGAGTTCTTTCCGAGAAATGCTGTCGAATACTTCGTCTCTTACTATGATTATTACCAGCCTGAGGCCTATGTTCCCAGTTCCGACACGTATATTGAGAAGGATGCATCGATCAATCAACATATTGAACAAATGCGTCTGTCTGCAACCAAGGCGCTCATCGAAAGGCCAGACGTCATCATTGTGGCGACAGTGTCGGCTATTTATGGATTGGGTGACCCGGCGGCATATTTCAGTATGGTTTTGCATCTAGTTCGAGGCGATCGCATCGATCAGCGCGGACTGTTGCGGCGTCTAGCTGAGTTGCAATACGTGCGTAACGAGATTGATTTTTCGCAAGGCACCTACAGGGTTAGAGGTGACGTAATCGATGTGTTCCCTGCCGAATCGGAAAAGGATGCTGTTCGAATAGAATTATTTGACGACGAAATCGAGTCTTTATCCTATTTTGATCCACTGACGGGGGAGGTCGTTCGGCGAGTACCGCGACTGACGGTCTTTCCAAAAAGTCACTATGTAACTCCACGAGAGCGACTTCTGGAGGCATGCGAGCACATAAAGGTTGAGTTGAAAGATCGTCTTGAGTACTTCCGAAATAATAATAAACTATTGGAAGATCAGCGACTTGAGCAGAGAACCTTATTTGATTTAGAGATGATTCGTGAACTTGGATATTGCTCTGGTATTGAAAATTACTCGCGCTACTTATCCGGTCGTGGTATCGGCGAGCCACCACCGTGTTTATTTGATTACATGCCCGAGAACGCGCTTTTAGTAATCGATGAGAGCCATGTGACGGTGCCGCAACTGGGCGCAATGTACAAAGGCGATCGCTCGCGAAAGGAAACGTTGGTCGAGCACGGCTTCCGTATGCCGTCCGCGCTCGACAATAGACCACTCAGATTTGACGAGTTTGAAGGTTTATCGCCGCAAACGATCTACGTGTCAGCGACGCCCGGAAAGTACGAAAATGAATTTACTGACAATGTCGTTGAGCAATTAGTACGACCCACAGGACTTGTAGACCCCGAAATCGAAATTCGACCTGCAACTACGCAGGTTGACGACGTGCTTTCGGAAATCTCGAAACGTGCATTGGTCGGCGAGCGTGTCCTCATAACGACACTTACAAAACGCATGTCTGAGGACCTGACTGACTACCTTCAGGAGCACGGTTGTCGCGTACGGTATCTTCACTCCGACATCGGAACGATCGAACGCACGGAGATAATCCGTGATCTGCGACTGGGCGCCTTTGATGTGCTGGTTGGAATCAACTTGTTGCGAGAAGGTCTGGACATGCCAGAAGTATCGTTGGTCGCGATTCTGGACGCGGACAAAGAGGGCTTTCTACGCTCAGATAGGTCACTCATTCAGACGATGGGGCGCGCTGCTCGTAACATCAACGGTAAAGCGATCCTGTATGCCGATAGAGTCACTGGTTCCATGGAGCGAGCGATTGAGGAGACGGATCGACGACGTGATCTGCAGAAGGCTCATAACAAGAAGCACGGGATTAAACCGGAGTCGATCGTCAAAAAGGTGGCGGATATTATGGAGTCCGCGTACCCATCGCCGGAAACTGAGGCAAGAATGGTCGGTGATGACAAGATCCCTTACGATGAAATGAGCCCTGCACAGCTGCTGAAGAAGGCCGCTAAGCTCGAAAAACAGATGCTCAAAGCCGCCAGAGACCTCGAATTCGAAGAGGCAGCCCGACTCCGCGACCAGATTCATCGAATGCGTGATTTCTCGATGGGCCTGGCTGATAAAAAAGCCAGCTAACAGGCCTTGCAGAAGGCCAACTGCTTCAGTATCTTACGCGTCCCCAGTCGAGGGGCGAGAGTATTGGGCGATTAGCTCAGGGGTAGAGCGCCACGTTGACATCGTGGAGGCCGGTGGTTCGAGACCACCATCGCCCACCAATTCTCTTTTATGCCTGATTTTTCCCAAAATCGGCCTTTCCAAGGTTGTATCCTGCCTGGTGGCTATATAGAATCGCTTTCCCGCATAGGCTGTGGCGTTTCGACTTACCCGCCAAGTGTTGGATTTGTTTAGTTTTCGGAGGATTTGGGTATCGCAACAAAGCGCGTCAGGCGAAATGACGAAATCGACGCCGATGAGGTTCGAGTAATCGACTCAGAGGGCGAACAGGCAGGTGTAATGTCTCTTAGGGCTGGCATTGAGCTGGCGAAAGAAGAAAATTTGGATTTGGTAGAAGTATCGCCAAACGCTGCGCCACCGGTTTGTCGAATTATGGACTTTGGCAAGTACTTGTTTGAACAAAACAAGAATGCTCAGTCTACGAAACGTAAACAGAAAAAAGTACACGTTAAGGAGATTAAATTTCGTCCGGGAACGGATGAAGGTGACTACAAGATCAAACTCAGCAAGCTTATAAACTTTCTGGAAATTGGCGACAAAACTAAAGTCACATTGAGATTCAGAGGTCGGGAGATGGCGCATAAGGAATTGGGCGCGCAACTTCTGACCAGGGTCAAAGATGACCTTGAAGAGTACGGCATAGTAGAGCAGATGCCTCAGCTGGAAGGGCGGCAAATGGTCATGGTAATTACGCCGAAGAAGCACTAAGCGATAAACGATTTATTGCAGTAAAAGTGAGTATTAGCCCCACGGTGTGACAATCGGAAAGGCTCTACCCGCCTGTAGCGGCCGAAATAGTTCGGTGCGTAGCAAGGCTTAAGGAAATAAAAATGTCTAAGATGAAAACCAACCGCGGCGCTGCCAAGCGCTTCAAGAAGACGGGTAAGGGCGGCTTCAAACGTGCCCAGTCCCATCTCAATCACATTCTTACCAAGAAGAAGTCTAAGCGTAAGCGTAATTTGGGTAAAACCCTTCAGGTCGCTGATTGCGACACAAAGAGCGTGCGTCGCATGCTCCCTTACGCTTAAGCGGAGATAGAGAGATGGCCAGAGTTAAGAATGGCGTTACCGCCAAAGCCCGTCATAAGAAAGTCCTTGATAAAGCTAAGGGTTATTACGGCGCACGTAGCAAATTATTTAAGACAGCCAAGCAGGCTGTAATTAAAGCCGGTCAATACGCTTATCGTGACCGCCGTCAGCGCAAACGTCAGTTCCGCGCCTTGTGGATCACGCGCATCAACGCTGCGGCCCGCTTGCATGACCTGACGTACAGTCGCCTGATTAATGGTTTGAACAAAGCCGAGATTGAGGTAGACCGAAAAGTATTAGCTGACATCGCTGTACACGACCCTGAAGCATTTGGTGCGATCGCTGCTGCGGCAAAAGCTGGTCTCGAACTTCAGTCGGCCGCCTAGTTGAATCTTGGGTCAGGCGTGATTTTTCGCGCCTGACTTGGGGCACCTCAAATGCAGGCACTCAGCAAGCTCATCACTCAAGCCACCTCGGAAATTTCCGCGGTAACAGACCTTGCCGCACTGGATGCGGTTCGCGTCACTTACTTGGGTAAGAGGGGTAAGCTGACAGCTAGACTTAAGACGCTTGGCCAGCTGCCGGCCGAAGAGCGCTCTACTGCTGGGCAGGAAATTAACAAAGCAAAAAAAGATGTCCAAGAGTGCTTGAACGAGCGCCGTGCGGCGCTTGAAAATACTGCATTGGAAGCGAAATTAGCAGCAGACTTAGTTGACGTAAGTTTGCCGGGGCGAGGGCAGTCCATTGGCGGCCGACATCCAGTCTCGCGCACTCAGTCACGCATCGAAAGGATTTTCACCAACGCTGGCTTTGGTGTCCGCTCAGGCCCTGAGATAGAAGATGATTTCCATAATTTTACGGCTTTGAACATCCCGGAGAATCATCCAGCGCGTGCAATGCATGACACGTTTTATTTTCCGGGTGGGAATTTGCTACGGACTCACACGTCGCCAGTTCAGATTCGCTCAATCGTCGAAGAGGGCGTGCCGATTCAGATTATCGCACCGGGTCGCGTGTATCGGAACGACTCGGATCAGACGCACACCCCAATGTTTCATCAAGTCGAAGGATTGGTGATCGATGAAAACATTAGTTTTGCCAATCTGAAGGCTACTCTGCACCAATTTGTCGAAGCGTTTTTTGAGCGCAAAGTCGAGTTGCGGTTCAGGCCATCTTACTTCCCATTTACAGAGCCTTCCGCGGAAGTTGATGTGCGTTGGGGGGAGGGTAAATGGCTTGAGATTCTTGGCTGCGGCATGGTGCATCCAAACGTTCTTGAAAGCGCTGGTATTGATCCCGAGAAATACACTGGTTATGCGTTTGGCATCGGTATCGAACGCCTTGCCATGCTGCGCTACGACGTGCCTGATCTCCGAACATTTTTTGAAAACGATCTCCGCTTTCTTCGGCAGTTTAGGTAGTCACGATGAAGATTGCAGAATCCTGGTTACGTGAATGGGTTAGTCCCGACCTCGACACTGAGACGCTCGGACATCAGCTGACAATGCTGGGTCATGAAGTGGACGGCATCGAATTCGATGGCGATGGCATCGCGGATATTGTTATCGCTGAAGTTGTGTCTGTCTCCAAACATCCAGATGCGGATAAACTCAGCTTGTGTAAAGTTGACGATGGTAGTGGCGAATTAATCGACGTCGTTTGTGGCGCACCAAATGTCGTGCAGGGGATGAAAGCACCATTTGCCAGACCAGGTGTAAAGCTTCCAAGTGGCCTGAAGCTTCGCAAAGCGAAAATTCGTGGTGTCGCCTCATATGGGATGCTGTGTTCAGCTGTTGAAATCGGCCTCGGCAACGAGTCCGACGGCATCGTATCCCTACCCCTCGACGCGAAAGTCGGATCTGCACTCATCGAGTTTCTGAATCTTCCCGACGCGATTTTCGATCTCGATCTCACGCCAAATCGGGGCGACTGCTTTAGTGTTCTGGGTATTGCCCGGGATATTTCTGCGTTGACTGGCACTGATTTGAAAGACTCATCGGTCATAGCTGTTGCCGCAACTATTGAAGATATCCAACCAGTTGAACTGGTTGAGCCTGCAGGCTGCCCAAGATTTGCCGGGCGAGTCGTTCGTGGGATTGATACAACGGCAAGATCACCGGTCTGGATAACTGAACAGCTGCGTCGCTCGGGCTTGCGGGCTATTTCGCCAGTCGTTGATATCACCAATTTTGTGATGCTGGAGCTTGGCCAGCCGCTGCATGCGTACGATTTTAGCTTGTTACAGGGGCCGATTCGGCCACGCATGGCAAAAGCGGGCGAGAACGTAACATTATTGGATGAGAAGATCGTCGAATTGAACGATCATACGATGGTTGTCACTGATGACAGCGGACCGATCGGGATTGCCGGCATCATGGGCGGCCTCACGACTGCCGTTACTGATAACACGACAGATGTTTTCTTCGAGGCGGCGTTTTGGCCGCAGGATGTAATGGCCGGTCGTGCTCGTACTTATGGAATGCACACCGATGCGTCAATGCGATTTGAACGCGGCGTTGATCCGGCAGGACAAGTAAGGGCAATTGAACGAGCGACAGAACTTTTGATCGAAGTCGCGGGTGGCGCTGCAGGTCCTTTATGCGACGAATCTGTCGCTGAATTTATGCCCACTCGATCCGACATTACTCTACGACGAGATCGACTCAATAGACTTCTCGGAGTAACAATAGACGATGCTGAGGTCGAGAAGATTTTGTCGGGATTGACTATGGCGGTAGTCGCGATTTCCGATGGATGGACTGTTTCGCCACCAAGCCATCGCTTTGATATTGCGATCGAGGCCGATCTCATCGAGGAGGTTGCCCGCATTCATGGTTACGATTCCATTCCGGAGACCACCTCATTCTCTCAAGTGCCACTTCAGACGGTGACTGAGTCGAAAGTCGATCTGGAGCAAGTTGCCACGACCTTGATAGCTCGCGATTACCAGGAAGTAGTGACCTATAGTTTTATTAATGCAGATGCACATCGAGTATTTACTGGCATCGATTCTGAATTAGTTTTAAGCAATCCTATTTCCTTAGAGATGTCCGTAATGCGTGCATCACTTTGGCCGGGAATGGTTGCGGCGGCAGCTTCAAACAACGCGCGTCAACAAGACCGTATTCGTTTGTTTGAAATCAGCAAGTCGTTCCATGGAAAAGTTGCCGAGCATACTGAAGTTGTTCGCATCGCCGGTTTGGTAACCGGCCCGAGTCAGCCTGAGCAATGGGGCGCCACTTCAGAAGCCGTTGATTTCTTTGATATAAAAGCCGATGTTGAGGCGATACTCACTTTAGCCTGCAGTGATGATGAGATTAGTTTTCATGCTGCCGAACACCAGGCGCTGCAGCTGGGTCAGTCGGCGGAAGTGATTCGCGGCGAAGTAGTCATCGGCATAATTGGAAAGTTACATCCGAGAATTGCTAAGACTTACGATTTAAAGCGCGCGATGTACTTGTTCGAATTCGACGCTGAAAAAACGCTGGCAACGACAGCACCAATTGCGACTTCTATTTCGAAGTTTCCTGCAATTCGTCGTGACATTTCTGTCATTGTTGATGATGGCGTTTCAGTGGATGAGTTACTCGCTGCCGTCACGGCGAGTTCACCGACGTTGATTCAAAGCGTTAGGATTTTTGACATATATAAGGGCGCTGGGATAGAAGCAGGGCGAAAAAGCATCGCAATAGGCTTGATTTTGCAGGAAACATCGCGCACCCTTACTGACGATGACGCGGACGAAGTAATGGACGCAGCATTGAAGAATTTACACGATCAATTTAAGGGGGAGCTTAGAGACTGATGTCGATAGCACTGACAAAGGCGGATATGGCAGAGTCTCTGTTTAATGAGCTTGGTCTGAATAAGAGGGAAGCTCGTGAATTGGTCGACATGTTTTATGAGGAGCTGCGTGCATCACTCGCAGTTGGGGAGCAGGTCAAACTTTCTGGATTTGGAAATTTTGATCTTCGGGATAAAAAAGAACGTCCTGGCAGAAACCCGAAAACCGGACAGGAAATACCAATCAGCGCTCGACGCGTGGTGACCTTCCGGCCAGGACAAAAACTAAAGGCCCGAGTGGAAGCATATGCTGGAACCGGGGAATAACGACGAACTTCCTCCGATACCGGGAAAGCGATATTTCACGATAGGTGAAGTGAGCGATCTCTGTGCGGTTAAACCGCACGTACTTCGGTATTGGGAGCAAGAGTTCCCACAATTAAAACCTGTAAAGCGACGGGGTAACCGCCGTTATTATCAGCGTCAGGACGTTCTGATCATCCGTCAGATCCGAAGCCTCCTCTATGACGAGGGCTTTACGATTGGTGGTGCTCGGCAACGCCTCACGGGCGATGATGCCAAATCAGATGTCACGCAAAGTCAGCAGATAATCAAACAGATACGCCTTGAACTTGAACAAGTTCTTAAGATTCTGCGACGCTAAATTCTTAACTTTCTAAGTTCTGCGGTAGCGGTTATTATGCCTCGCTGCAGGAGCGGCCCAGTGCCGTGATTACTTATATCGGTCGGGGCGTGGCGCAGCCTGGTAGCGCACTTCTCTGGGGGAGAAGGGGTCGGAAGTTCGAATCTTCTCGCCCCGACCATTTCCAAATTGAACCCTAGGGCCGCTGTCAGGCCTCCCTTACCTGATGACCAAAACCTCCTTAGTTTCAACAGTTCATCTCACTCCATTAAGAAGTCCGTTGCGACTTTCGCGAAAGAGGATTTTCTGCCACAGTTCGCTGTTACTATTCAATCAACTCTTGTGAGCAACGCAAGTAAACACGGGATATGGAATTTTACATAAGTTATGACTGGAGCTGGACCTGATATTAAAGAGATTCAAGCGCTACGCAATCGGCTAGCCGCGCTTATATTACGGACCCCTGTGGTGCGGTGTGCTGCACTTTGGGTTACTTTTTCTCGGCATGCCGCGCTCGATAATGCTGCTTGATCGTCTCAAAGAGATCGTCGGTCCGAATGGATGGACAACGGATCGATCTGAGCTCGAGCCGCGACTGACCGATTGGAGGCGCGCGGTTCGTGGCGCAACTCCTATCGCCGTTTTCCCGGCGAATACTGAGGAGGTCTCATCGGTTGTTCGGGCCTGCGCGGAGGCGGGTGTTGCAATTGTTCCGCAGGGCGGCAATACCGGAATGTGCGCGGGTGCCGTTCCGGACGAGTCTGGAGAGCAGGTTATTGTGTCACTGGCTCGAATGAACGCGATAAGGGCCGTCGATGCGGCTAATTTCTCCATGGAGGTCGAGGCCGGTTGCATACTCGAGCATATTCAACTTGCAGCATCCGCCGTTGATCGCCACTTCGCTTTAAGTCTTGGTGCTGAGGGCAGCTGCCAGATTGGTGGCAATCTCTCGACAAATGCCGGCGGTATTAATGTTCTTCGTTACGGCACAGCGAGAGCTCAAGTCCTGGGTCTTGAGGCCGTCTTGGCGGATGGCACAGTGGTTAGCAGCCTCCGATCACTTCAAAAGGACACGGCGGGCTACGATCTTAAGCAGCTGTTTATTGGCAGTGAGGGAACACTCGGCATTATTACAGCAGCGACGCTGCGACTTTACCCCCGGACGGGCGAAATAAGCACGGCTATAGTTGCCCTGAAATCGGCCGGCGACGCGGTCAGCCTTCTCGCGCAACTCCGGACTGAGCTGGGCGATAAAATCGAGGCTTTCGAGCTCGTATCGGACTATGTTTTCAGTCTGCTCGAGAAACACATACCGGAGGCTCGACTACCGTTTACCGATAAAGCGGACTGGTATGTACTGATGGACGTCGAAATGAAAGATGATCGAGCACGTCTGGAAAATGCACTGATGAAGGCATTAGAGACGGGACTGATATGCAATGCTGTCGTTGCAAAGAATGCTGCGGAAGCTGAAAAACTATGGCGGATGCGGCACTCAATCACCGAAGCAGAGCGAGCGGAGGGAAAAGCGCTGAAACACGATATTTCCGTACCTGGGTCACGAATGCAGGAATTCTTGCAGCGCGCCGATCAATTATTGGCGAACATTGCGCCCAATGCGCAGCCGATTACGTTCGGCCATATCGGTGATGGAAATCTTCACTACAACGTTGCAATACCGGAAGGATCGGAGGATGGCGAACTCATCACAAGAGCGATCTACGACCTGGTCAACGACTTGGGCGGCAGCTTTAGCGCAGAGCACGGCGTTGGTCGATTGAAAAGGCATTATTTACTCGAGTATCGAAGTCCTGCCGAAATTGGCTTGATGCGAACCTTAAAAGCGGCATTAGACCCGGGGAATATCCTGAATCCCGGTAAGGTAATTTGACGACTAACTCCAGTTGCGAGCGAGCTGGCACGATAAAATTTCAAATAGAGATGAATCACAAATCTCCTGATTTGCTGCTAGACTTCTGATCTGGTCCTGCATCCGGCGGCCCAGTATGGAGCGATAGATAAACCATGACTGAAAAAGAACTACGGCGCTATTCACGCGTTGTTGTTGATGGTGACAAGCAGGCACCCAGCCGTGCCATGCTGCGTGCGGTGGGATTCGAAGAAGACGACTTCAAGCGTCCGCAAATCGGCATTGCATCGACATGGAGTATGGTTACACCGTGTAACATGCATATTGGAGGGCTCGCCGAAAAGGCGGCCGAAGGCGCTAACCTGGCCGGCGGTAAGGGTGTGATATTCAACACAATCAGCATCTCTGACGGCATCTCCATGGGGACGCCCGGAATGCGATATTCACTCGTCTCTCGAGAAATTATCGCTGATTCAATCGAGGCGGTTACCGCAGGAGAGGGATTCGATGGCCTGGTGGCGATCGGTGGTTGCGACAAGAACATGCCCGCATGCGTCATGGCGATGGCCCGTTTGAACCGCCCATCCGTTTTTGTCTATGGCGGCACCATTCGACCGGGAGCAAAGCGTCGCGATATCGTTTCAGTATTTGAGGCAGTCGGTGCGAAGTCTGGTGGCAAAATCACTGATGCGGAATTGCTTGAAGTCGAGCGAACGGCCATACCAGGTCCGGGTGCATGCGGCGGTATGTACACGGCCAATACCTGTCTCTTATACACATCTCCGAGCCCACGAGAC
>CAJXYT010000026.1 GCA_913063505.1 uncultured Gammaproteobacteria bacterium
GAACGGTAACAACCTGCTGTAACATCGGTATTAACAAGCGATCGCCGTCGCGGACTATGATATGCCCTACTGAACGAGCAACATCGTTTTGAAGGTCAATAACGAGCCGCCCAACTGCCTCCGAGTTCTGTAGCTGCTCCAGAAGCACCTGACCCGTGCGAAGCGAATCGTCGTTACTCGCATTTACCGATTGTATTGAGAGTGCAGTAAGATCCGCTTGCATGCGGCGCGTCAGAGATGTGATTTGCTCCTGCTCCTGCTCCTTAAGAGACTCCCTCAAGAATACTGCGCCCTCGGGAAATGCATGTGGTGTAAGTCCACCAGCACGCTCAATGACTTCAGCCAAAGCCTCACCCTGGCGCACTCGATAGACACCTGGAAATACGACCTCACCTTCGAGCTCAATAATCCAGATAGAGTCCCATTCAGGGGCGCGCTTGATGGTCAGGTAATCGTATTCCCTGAGAACAACGTCCGCATTCTCATCACCACGACGAATCGCATTCAGATCAATATCAAGAAAATTAACTTGGCGAATGCCACTGGCTTGCATTGAATAACGCGTTAGCTCTGCCTTCAGCACATAGGCATCTTCAGAGAAGTTGCCGCCAGCACGAATAAGGTCACTGACTCGCATCTCGGATTCAAGTGGATACACTCCTGGCGCACGCACATTGCCCGACACCTGCACTTGTTGCATCGGTAAATCAATCGTCGCCTGCAGCAGCAGTTCTGCAAGTAACGGCTGGACTGCTCGTTGTCGTCCCGGTGTAAAGCCGAATACGCGAACGGTATCGCCCGCCTCAAGCTTTATATCGTCAGCACTACCCGGAGCCTGTAACGCTGCAGAAAGGTTCGCCGACAAAGCCGTTATGGGCTCACCTTTCTTTCCTTCACGGCGAATGAGAACGTAACCCATATCGACGCCGAACTTGAGTTTCTCAGTCGATTCGATCAGGTCGGTCAAACGCATCCCCGGATACCAGGGATAATCACCGGGCCGGTGCACGTGACCTGCGAGTGCAATCGCGTTTTCTACTTCAGGAAGAACTGCGGGAATCAGTAACGCATCGCCTGCGATGATACGAATTGTGTTTGCGGACTCATTATTCAAGTTGACTGAGAGAACGGTTCGTTCACCGCTCTCATCTATTCTCTGCAGTCGTGCGCTCTCCGCGTATGCCTCGGGCGTAAACCCGCCCGCAAGACCAACTAAATCCGCTGCTGTCGTCAGCCGCTTGACTTCATAAATAGCCGGACGGTTTACAGCACCACTGATGGACACGGTCTTCCCGATCGGCGGCACAAATATCACATCGCCAGGTTGCAGCCGGCTATTGCCAGACGTATCGCCTCGGATAAGTAAGTCATACGCATCCAGTGACGAAACAACTTCACCGTTTCGTTTTAGCTGAATATTGCGAAGTGATCCAATAGGGCTGACACCACCACTGTGATATAGCGCTCCGGTCATAGTCTCCAGCCCGCTGACAACAATGGAGCCAGGACGATTGACATCGCCCAGCACATACACGCGTATCGTTCTCAACTGCCCCATCGTCACACTCACTTGTGTACCGATTAGCATTTCCTGTACGCGTTTATTTAGGTCGGTGCGAAATTCTGAAAATGGCAAGCCAGCGACAGTAACCGGCCCGATCTCCGGCAGATTCAAGGTACCATCACGAGAAACTTCATACTCGTAGATGCCGTTGATATTGCCAAACAACTGCACGCGAATTGAATCACCGGGTCCCAACACATAGTCCGGTGGCACGGGACCACTGGACGGTGAACTCAAAGACGCATTCCTTGATTTAAAGACGTCATAACCAAACGGTTGGAGTGCTTCAACGCCAATCGGTTTTTGGCCGAGGATACGTACGTCAATCGAAAAAGATGACAAAAACGGTTCTGCCATCAGTCGACGGTTGATGTCAGCCTCCGAAAGACCGAGCAGTGGAATTACCTCTAGGTCCTGCAAAGACAACACACCGGAATCATCGAGTACAAAAAGATGACTGCCAATCAGCTTCTGCAAAACCGCATCCTCATCAAGGACGCTTAATTGTTGCGGCGTTAATGTTTCAATCAGCGCAAAGTTAACGACAAGTCGACTTCTCGACTGTGCTGTCGCTTCCACCGAAGCGAGAATGTCATCAATGTTATCTGTGCTGATTGGATTTGGCTGTTGAATCGGCTCGTTAATTGACTGCTGTGATCCCGCCGTCTGTTGCGATTGCAGTTGCCGCATCGCATCCATTGCTTGTTCCCGTTGTGCGGGTGGCAGCTGGTTGAGCATTTGTTGTTGGGTAGTGGAGAGTTGGATGGTTTGAGCAAGAGAGGAAGTGCTCGTCACCGAAACGATGCAAATCGCGATCGCTGCAAGGACGTATCGCGACCAAGGGTGGTTCCTATGGAAAGAGGTCAATATGAGCTCCATTGAATGAATCCGGTGATATCTAAGGTCGAGGATTGTACCAGCGTTGAACCCAATAAATCAGAAACGAGAGGCTTTTTTTACCTCCTTAGCCAGCAAAAAGCGTCCCAGCTCAATGGCTTATCCACCGGATAAAGCCCCGAGAATCCAATGAATTCGCACCCGTTGCCATAATTTCTCGACGCTCGCGGCCAATTCCGATCTCAAATAACCCGATCGGGGAATGTCGGGTGTGCTGAATATCAATGCTCACCATTTCTTGAGGGACGATAGCTACTGAGTGATAGTCATCAATTCCAACTCGGTTCAGGTCACCAAATCGGCCAAGTACTTGCCAGAGATTACCTTCAGTACTAACGACGACAGCACCCATACTGTAAACCGAGGCGTCGTTATCCAGTCCGTGTCCGATAATGCGGCCTTCATGGGTATAACCTGATTTGTAAATCGCCTGGCGGTAGCCGCAGCCGTAAAGGATCGGGTCTTTCAGAACATCGCAGGTTGTACCTGCCCACTCCACGAACCAGCGATAGGAATACTGGCCGCGGGTTATCCCGCTGCCTTCGACACCAAACTGCGCCAGATAGCGACTCGGAAGTCCGCCCGCCTCGTCCTCGCCGATCAATTGTCCGTAGAGGGAAATCGGAATACCGGCCAACATATTGGTCCAGCGAGCATCGATTCCTGCCATCTGGTTACCGGGTTCATTTTCCCTCGTTGTACCGGCATCGCCGATATTGTCTTTACCAAGCAATAGATCCGTAAACGTGTCGAGGCTGCAAGATCGACCATCGCCACACCATTGCGCTGTTCTGGATATGCCAATCTCCAGTGAATCCAGCGGTCGAAAATTGATCCGCATGCCGAAGAACTGAGCATTTGGAATCGCACGCTCTTCTTCGAGTTGTCCGAATATCACGCTCATATCCCAGGGGCCTATCCAGCTCAGCCATTTATTCTGGAAGGCGCGCGTCCGGTTTCTGCTAAGCGTGAGTGCTGGAATCGGCCGCGCGTTATTCGACAAGATCAGGCTGCCATCCCAGCCCGGACCCCACCAACGGTCCATTGTGCTGGCCGCAAACGACCAATTGCCAAAGTCGACACCGATCTGGCTGCCGTCAGCACGAAAACCTTCCCCATCAGACGGCTTCTGGGTAGCGCTAACATTGAGATCGATGCTCACATACTTATGGAACCATGACGCGTTACCATGAATTTCGCCTTTCTCACGCGGCGCATTAGAGAACCCGCGAATATTTATCGGGTCTTTGGCGAAAGACAGACCGCCGCCATAGGAAAATTCGCCACGGCGCGCTTCTCGCAAGGCTCGTGCGAAAATTCGATTAAATGTCGGTAATACCTTGTTCGGTAGAACGATATTATTGGCTTTGATCTTCTCGAAATCCGCCAGCAGCGCATCCCACGCGATCGGCCAGGTTGTCACTGGACCACTGATCGCGCCGTAGTCAACTAATACCTGAATATCGTGGCGCAGCGCCACGTCGCCCGGTTGGGCTTGCGGCGCTGCCCATACTGTTGATGACGAGATAGCGGCAAGCACAATCCAGATGATGTGTGAGATTTTATGCACGCTGATATCCGTCACTCCAGGCCGAATCAATGGTAGCAGCTAAGGCATAGACGTGTTTCTACGACAAGCGGGCCTGCGCCAGTTTCTTGCCAAGCTCCACGCCCCACTGGTCGAACGAGTCTATGCCCCAGATAATACCTTCCACGAAGACTTTGTGCTCATAGAGGGCAATTAGCTGGCCAAGAACCTCCGGGGTCAGTTCATCAAAATGAATCATATTGCTCGGGCGATTGCCGTCGTGAATGCAATGTGGCTCCAGATCGTCATCCGTCGTTCCGTACATCAGAGCTTCGGCCTGTGCTCGGCAGTGCGCGGTGGCCAGATCAGAGCTCGCAGGCAAGATGAAATCGACCGGCACAAATCGAGTGCCCTGATGCAATAACTGCATGAACGAATGCTGAGCATTGTTACCCGCCTCGCCCCAGATGATCATACCTGTATCGCAGCGCACTGGTTTGCCGTCCATTCGCACGCTCTTACCACTCGATTCCATCTGCAGCTGCTGCAGATACGCCGGAAAGCGCTCCAATCGATGCGTGTACGGCAGAATCGCTTGGTTCCCCGCGCCAAAAAAATTGTTATACCAGATACCGATCAGCGCCAGCAGCACGGGCATATTCTCACCCATCGCTGCATTGCAAAAATGCTGGTCCATTCTGCGGCCACCCGACTGTACGGCTTTAAAAACATCCATACCAACGATTAATGCCAGCGACAGCCCAGCCGCCGACCACAGCGAATAGCGCCCGCCAATCCAATCCCAAAAGCCAAATCGAAAATCGGTACGTATGCCAAAATCATCCATCGCTTCATGATTCGTTGACGCCGCCACGAAATGGTATTGCACAGCAACCTCATCCAAGCAATCGGCCACCCAAGCTCGAGCGGTTGCTGCGTTCGTCATCGTCTCTTGTGTCGTGAACGTTTTAGAGCAAATCACGAACATGGTTGATTCAGCGTCGAGTTCTTTCGTCAGATCTTCGAGTTGCGTTCCATCAACATTCGACACACTGTGAAAACGCATCCCCTCTTTCCAGTACGTGCGTAACGCCTTGCTAACCATTACTGGTCCAAGGTCCGATCCACCGATACCAATGTTAACGATGTCCGTCAGCTTCTTACCGGTGCTGCCCTTAATCACGCCGCTGTGAACGTCATCCACAAACGCCTCCATCTTCGTCAGTACTTTCCAGACTTCTGTAATGCCCGGTATACCGTGAGCGACGGAGTCGGCGATCTTGGCTCGTAGCGCAACGTGCAGGACCGAGCGATCCTCAGTTTTATTTATCTTCTCGCCTGCAAACATGGCCTCTATAGCCGCTGGCACGTCAGCTTGCTTGGCCAATTGCGCGAGCATCTTGTTTGTTGAGGTTGTGAGATGGTTCTTGGAGTAGTCGAGCGTTAAATCGCCCGCTTCCAGCGAGAATTTCTCTTCGCGTTTCTTCGATTTCGAGAACAGGTCGCACAGGCGGGACTCACGCATATCATTCCGATAATGCTCTCCCAACCTTTTCCAGGCCGGCAGGTCAATTGGATATCGTGCGGAGAGTTTTCTTGCGGTGTAGGTGTTAGCCACTGTTATGCGCTTTCTTCGAATTCGCCCTTGTAGGGCTCAAGATACCACTCGCCGGAGTTCTTCACACCGTTTTGATGTCGAAGGAAATTTCGCGACTCATTACGAATTCAGGGCTCTAGATATCATATCCAGAGCCCTGTTTCACAGTAGTGGTTCGCATCATTACATAAGACGTGGCATATACCAGAGCGCCAGTAAGCCGGTAGTGCTCATCGTGATCGTATACGGCAGCGCCATGATGACCATTCTGCCGTAGGACAAACGAATCAACGGAGCGATTGCCGACGTTAGCAGGAACAGAAACGCCGCCTGGCCGTTCGGTGTTGCGACGGACGGGATGTTCGTGCCGGTATTGATCGCAACAGCCAATGATTCAAACTGCTCGCGGGACATCGCGCCGTTGCTGTTGAGGTACATTTCTTCGACTTCGCCTATATATACCGTCGCAACGAATACGTTGTCACTAATCATCGACAATGCACCATTAGCAATAAAGAAAAGCGCCTCTTGCATCTTGCCGTCGTATGTCATGACCCATTGAATGATCGGTGTAAACAAATGTTGCTGCTCGATGACTGCAACAATCGCGAAAAAAACGACGAGCAATGCAGTAAACGGTAGCGCCTCTTCAAACGCATGACCGATACGATGTTCCTCGGTAATGCCATTGAACGCAGTTGCGAGAACGATCACCATCAAACCAACTAAGCCGGGAGCGGCTAACCCGAAACCCAGCGCAATGATCAGCAAGAGCGCGACAACTATTTGAACGACGATAATCGTCATGTCGGACTTGGTGCGCTTCTCCGCTGCGTCCGCTTCGAATTCTTCAAGTACTTCTCGCACCTTCGGCGAAAGCTGCGCGCCATAACCGAAACTCTTAGTGACCTCAAGCATCGCACACGTCATCAATCCAACAATCAAAACGGGCATTGAGATATGCGCCATCTTGAGGAAGAACGTCACAAAGCTCCATTCCATCACTTCCGCTATCAGAAGATTCTGCGGCTCACCAACCATTGTGGACACACCGCCCAGCGCCGTACCGACAGCGCCATGCATCATGAGACTGCGAAGAAACGCGCGAAAACCTTCCAGATCGCTACGATGCAATTCATGGACTTCATCGTCCGTGCCATGATTGTGGTCGTGATGAAATTTCTTGCCCGACGCGACCTTGTGGTAGACACCGTAAAACCCGACCGCGACGGTGATAATGACGGCGGTGACCGTTAGCGCATCGAGAAACGCAGACAAGAACGCAGCCGAAAATGAAAACATCAGCGATAACAATATTTTCGAACGAACACCCAACAAGATCTTGGTGAAAACGTACAGCAACATTTCCCGCAGGAAATAAATACCGGCCACCATGAACATCAACAACATAATGACTTCGAAGTTCTTCTCCGCCTCGTGCACAACGAGCTCAGGAGTTGCGAGACCCAGCAAGATTGCCTGTATAGCTAAGAGACCACCGGGTTGCAATGGGTAACACTTCAGTGCCATCGCCAGAGTGAATATAAATTCCACAACCAGTGCCCAGCCAGCAACGTGCGGATCTATCGCCACGATGAAGGGGTTAATTACTAAAAATCCGAGAATCGTGACTTTGTACCAGTCCGGCGAATTTCCCAGGAAGTTTGAGCGCAGTGCTGCTGCCATTGTTCTGGCCATCGAATTCTTATCCTTTTTTTGGTGCTCCCCCGGAGCTAACCGCTAATACTAGTCAATATCCCAGACGCATGCACCGGATTTTCGGATTTTTTCGAGTATCACATCGTGGGCGGTTATCTCTTCTTTATTTGCCTTGATAACCGGTAGGTCACTTGTAGTACTTCGACCCTGCTTAACGGGAACGACGCCAGGTCGCGATTCCGCTTCCTCCGCAAGAGTGCGACTCAGAGTCACTCCTACTTCATCAGAGTCTGCGTGGTGGCCAAGTACATCATCGTCCAGCAGCATCGTCGTTTGTCCGCCGGTCATAGCCAGGTAAACATTCGCGAGCAACTCGGAGTCAATTAATGCTCCATGAACGTCGCGCCTCGTCGCGTCCACCTCATAGCGCTTGCAAAGCGCGTCCAGGCTGTTGCGTTGTCCTGGGTGCATCTTGCGCGCGAGCGGCAAGGTATCCAGAACCGTCGCGTGATCATCAATCTTCGGCTTCTTGTGCTTCATAAGCTTCAGCTCATGATTCAAAAAACCTACATCGAAGGTCGCATTGTGAATGATGAGTTGAGCGTCTTTAATAAATTCCAGAAAATCATCGGCAATCTCGGAAAATCGCGGTTCGGTTTCAAGATCTGCCCTGCTGATACCGTGGACCGCTTCGGCACCCGCATCAATATCTCGGTCGGGATTGAGGAAACAATGAAAATCGCGCCCGGTTAAACGTCGATTAACAAGCTCTAGGCAGCCGATCTCGATGATGCGGTGGCCCTGGGCCGTCGAGAGGCCGGTGGTTTCTGTGTCGAGTACAACCTGCCTCATAATTCGTCTATGCCTTTGTTCGCCAGCTCGTCAGCCATTTCGTTGCCGGGGTTACCAGCATGGCCCTTAACCCAGCGCCAATCGATCTTGTGGCGACCTATTGCCTCGTCGAGTCCCTGCCAAAGATCTTGGTTTTTCACGGGTTTTCTCGCCGCCGTTTTCCAACCGCGCTTCTTCCAGTTCGGCATCCATTCGTTAATGCCGTCCATGACGTACTTCGAATCGGTGTACAGAACTACGCTGCTGTCGTCTTTCAGCACATTCAAGGCCTTGATCGCAGCGGTTAATTCCATACGGTTGTTCGTAGTATCGGCTTCACCACCATGCATCATCTTTTCATGCTTGCCACTGATGAGTAGTGCACCCCAACCACCTGGGCCGGGATTTCCCCTGCAGGCACCGTCGGTATAAATCTCAATTACTTGGGTCAATTTTACTTCTCTCAAAACGGATTCGGGAGACTCGTGTCTGTGATTCGGCTAGGCCGGCAATGACCTGTGGTTGGCGGTGCCACAGCGGCCGCACGCGCGTCAATGTGCTGACCCGTTTCTGCACCGAGAGCATATAACAAGCCGCAAGTTCCGGCCACCATGCCTGACCTCGCAGTTCCCACTCACTCTTTCCGCGTGCTTTATTACCCGGCAGCGGCCAGCGGAAGAAATACCGCGCCGCGCCCTCGATACGCATATCCAATAACTGCAGCCAGTCTTTCATGCGTCGCTCCGAAATCAGATGGTCCGCACCCGGAGGAATACCAGCACCCGGAATCAATCGGCGCAACCCCCAGAGACCACCAGGCCTGAAGCCAAGAATGATCACTCGTCCATCACGGCGCAATACGCGGTTCACTTCGCGAAGAATCGCATGCGGCCGGTCGCTGTAGTCGAGACTGTGCGGCAGGAGAACAGCATCAATTGAGTCGCTATCGATGGGTAGTTGGTGCAGATGGCCGATCGCGCAGGGCTTACTGGAATGGCCCTGAATAACGCGGGGCTCAGATATGACCGAGCAGCGCTGCGTCCGCGTAAAGCGCATGAATGTGCGGCTATCGCCCCAGAGGCCAAGTTGCAGGCATTGCTCGCCAAAAACGCCGTCTAGGGCTTCTTCGACAACTCGCCGCTCTTGCTGCAAGAGCGCCGCTCCGAGTGGAGTCTTCAGCCAATCTTGCGTTATTTGTGATCGATCTACTTGCACAACTGTTCTGCCTCAGTAGGATGGCCCGATGCCTAACTTAATGTCATCACTATTCAGGCGATTATCGCAGAAATTGGCTGCCTGTAGCGCCCTCGGTGTCACCTTTTTATTGCTCGGCTGTCAAACCGTTCTCGTGACGACCGCGAATTCCACAGGCGTCCCAGACGAAGTTGTCCAGCCCATTTTAACATTGGCCTCACCGGTTTCCGATGTCGCGATGGAATCCAGTCCGGTCGGCCCGGGCGACGCGCTCGCCAAATTGCGCCGCGGCTTCAAGCTTGAGTATGCTGATAACCACCGTACAGAAGCTGAGAAAAAGTGGTTTGTCAGACACCCAGATTACATGACGCGCGTCCTCACTCGCGCACAACGCTATCTGCCGTACATCGTCGCTGAACTCGAGCGTCGCGATATGCCGCTCGAACTCGCACTGCTACCCATCGTCGAAAGCGCCTATGACCCGTTTGCTTATTCCCACGGTCGCGCCGCAGGTCTCTGGCAAATGATTCCGGGCACAGCGAAACGATTCGGCATAAAACAAAACTGGTGGTACGACGGTCGTCGCGACGTTATCGACTCAACACGGGCCGCACTCGACTACCTCGAGTACCTATACAAATTTAATAATGGCGACTGGTTGAATGCGATTGCGTCGTACAATTCCGGCGAAGGAAATGTACGCCGCGCCGTGCGCCGCAACACCAGTGCGAATAAACCGATCGACTTCTGGAATCTGAAATTACCTAAAGAAACAAGCATGTACGTGCCGAAGCTACTGGCATTGGTCGAAATCGTCGCTGATCCTGCGAAGTACAATCTAACTTTACCGGTCGTCGTTGACGTACCGCAGTTCAAAGTCGCCAATATAGGCGGCCAACTCGACCTTGCCCTCGCTGCCGAACTTGCCGGCGTTGATGTCGACACTGTCTATCAATACAACCCAGGCTATAACCGTTGGTCGACTGATCCTTCCGGGCCACATAACTTAGTCATGCCAATCGATGTGGCCGACGAGTTCATTGCTGCGCTCAATGAAGTATCTCAGTCCGAGCGCGTCCGTTGGCAGCGCCATAAGGTCAAAACCGGCGAAGCGATTTCTCAGATCGCAGAGAAATACAACACAACTGTCTCAAGAATCCGCTCCGCCAATAATCTCAAAGGCAATACAATTCGTGCCGGCCATCACTTGACGATTCCAGTCGCCACCAAACCGCTCAGCTATTACAGCAAGAGCGCCGACGCGCGACTGGCCAAAACACAAAATCGAAAACGATCCGGCAACAAACTTGAACACATCGTAAAAAGCGGTGAGTCTTTCTGGACGATTGGCCAACGATACAAGGTGACAACCCGACAATTATCCGCCTGGAACGGCATGGCACCTCGGGACATATTGTCGGTCGGCAAGAAACTTGTTGTCTGGACGAATGAGTCAATGGCACCACGAACATCACCTACCCAGGCGCTGGGCAATATGACTCGTAGGCTTCACTACACTGTTCGAAATGGCGACTCGCTGTATTTAATCGCTCGCAAATTCAGGGTGGGCATCGATCAAATCGCTCAGTGGAATAAGATAGACAAAAACCAACTACTGCAGCCGGGCCAGAAGCTGACCATGTATGTAGATGTAACGGCTCAGTCCAGTTAAATTACTTTCGTAAGACTGTCAGCCAAATGTGGTTTCTCTGGTTGGTCCTACTTCAGGTAGAATGGCCACCTCAATTTTTCACGAGATTAAAAATATGGGCTTTATGGCCGGGAAGAAGGCACTGATTGTTGGTGTTGCTAGTGAGCGTTCTATAGCTGCAGGTATTGCAGAGGCATTTGCTCGTGAGGGTTGCGAGATTGCGTTTACGTATCAGAATGAGAAGCTTCTGAGTCGGGTTGAGAAGCTTTCCGCCCGATTGGGTCAGAATACCGATCTGCTATTTCCTTGTGATGTTACGTCGGATGATGAAATCGACGCGGTGTTTGAAGGTCTCTGTAAATCTTGGGATGGCATAGATATTATCGTGCACTCGGTTGGATTTGCGCCCCGTGAGCAGCTTGCTGGCGGCTTTGTTGAATCGATTACTCGCGAGGGCTTTGCCATCTCGCATGACATCTCGGCTTATAGCCTAGCTGCACTGGCCAAGGCTGGTTTGCCGATGATGGAAGGTCGAAATGGATCGATATTGACGTTGACTTACAACGCTGCGTTGCAGGTTGTGCCGAATTACAATGTGATGGGGCTTGCCAAGGCGAGTCTCGAGTCCTGTGTGCGCTTCCTTGCCGCCGATCTCGGCCCTAAAGGCATACGAGTCAATGCCATCTCAGCCGGCGCTGTGAAGACACTGGCGGCGGCTGGCATCAGTGGATTCAAGAAGATGCTGAATTACGCGGAGAAGGCCTCCCCATTACGCCGCACGGTCACGATCGAAGAAATTGGCAATACCGCTGCGTTCCTCTGCTCAGACTTGGCGAGTGGCGTCACCGGCGAAACAACCTTCGTCGACGCCGGTGCCAACATCATGGGCATGGTCTTCGACGAAGAATAGAAAGTCCTAATCTGCTCGCGATACACAAGTAGGTTTTTCACTTCGCCTGCGCCATATGCAGAAGTAAAAAGCCTACTTGTGTATCGCGGAACCTACGCCCAAGGATCGCGGCTTTAGGGCCGCTCCTACAATGCGACCTTAGTCTCCTCGCCCTCAAGCCGCGCAACAATCGTCGCACAACAGCAGTCACCCCAAACGTTAATACTGGTGCGACACATGTCGAGGATCCGATCGAATACCATCAAGACACCGATCGCCTCCAGCGGAATACCGATGGCGGCCAGAATAATAGCGATCGCGACCAGAGAAGCGGACGGAACGCCCGCAACACCGATTGATGTCATCAGTGCGATCGCAACGATGGTGAATTGCACGCCAAACGTCAGATCAAGTCCATAGGCCTGGGCGAGGAACAAAGCAGCCGCACATTCATATAGCGCGGTGCCGTTCATGTTGACTGTCGCACCCAGCGGCAAAACGAAACTCGATACTTTGTTCGACACGCCGATATTGTCTTCCACGCTTTCCATCGTGATTGGCAGAGTCGCTGACGACGATGCTGTCGAGAATGCAGTCAGTATCGCTTGAGATACGCCCATAAGAGTCTTGAGCGGATTTACCCGACCGACGAATCGCAGTAATAACATGAGTGTCCCAAACGCGTGCAAGCCCAGAGCCAGTAAGACTGCGAGTGCGAACATAGCCAATGGTCCAGTCGCCTTCAGGCCCGCATCCGCGATAACTGCACCAACGAGTCCGAATACGCCGATCGGAGCAAACTTCATGATGAACTCGGTCATCTTCATCATGACGTGAAAAATGCCATTCCAGAACCTGAACAATGGCTCCGCGAAATCATGCGACAGGTGTGTCATGAAATAACCAAACAAGATCGCAAAGAAGATCAGACCGAGCATCTGGCCTTCAGCAGCTGCCTTAATAATATTGGTTGGAATCATGCGGACGAAGATTTCGGCAACGTCGCCTGCGCCCTTGTTACCTACTTTCGCGACGACCTCATCAACAGAAGCCGTTAGTGATAGTGCGTCTTTCGCTGGCTGCCCGTCGATGTAGCCAGGGCCAATCATATTAATTACAAACAAGCCAATCAGGATCGCCGCCAGCGTAGTGGTAGCGTAGAATAGCAATGTCTTGCCGCCCAGTGCTCCGAGGTTCCCACCCGAACCGATACCGGCAACACCCACAATGATTGAGGAGGTGATCAAAGGAACTATGATCATCTTCAGCGCATTCAGAAATAGCGTACCGATGTAATCAAACATCGCAATAAACTCAATACCAAACACGCCTGGCTGATTGCCGGTCGTTTCTTTAATACTGAACATCCAGAGTCCCGCGATAAAAGCAAAGACAATCGCGATCAGAATCTGCCAATGCAGAGCGAGCTTACGCATATTTCCCCCCGAACGGCGCTTCTACCATGATGGTGTTTTTATGCGGGCTAGCTTACTGGAACAAGTCTTGTGCGGCTAGCGCGTCCTCATTGACGATCACCTCAGCTTTCTCGCGCAGCGCCTGAACGAAGGCGATAAAATCACTAACACCGGCCTGGTCTACGAGTTCGAGCCTGCCTCTATCGCGGTCCACCAACGGAATGGATTCTGGGCGGCCTGGGATCACCGCATCAAGACTGTAGACCGTATAGCCGCCAACGCCGTTTCGAGTACTGCCAAGTGTTGGATTGTCGTCTGTCGGTTTCACTGCCGTGAAAATTACCGCGGAAAGAAGCTGATCAGCATCCTCGGCACTGCGAGTCATCGCTGAAGGCGCTTGTGCTGTTGCGCCAGCGGATGCGGCCGCAGCTGCGAATTCTTCGCCTGCTCGTATCGCGTCCAAGACTCTTTTCGCGCTTGCAGCCATCAAGGACTCAGACTGTTCGAGCCTCAACAGCTCAGCGATCTGATCGCGCACATTCTCTAACACATCGCGACTCGCTTGCTTATGTTTCGACACGGAAACGATGATTGTGCGATCAATGTCGAGCTCTATGACGTCAGATAACTGCGCGCCACCGGATAGAGCCTGGCCGCCCAAGAGCTTCGGGTCAAAAATCGCATCGAATGCCAACTGATTGCCGCCGAACGGCTCCGCGCTGTCGCGCTTGAATTCGGTCACTTTATGCACTTCACCACCCAGCACGTCGGCCAGTTGCTGAATGTCCGTCGCGTCAAACAACGCGTCCGTCATATTTCTCTTCAGCTCGAGGTACAAGCCCTCACCTTGCTCTTCTTGTAATTCACTCAGCAATGAGACTCGTACCTGCTCGTATGGTAGCGGTCCGGACTCTAGAATCTCGTCGAGGCGTGCAATATGAAAGCCGAAATCACCTTTAATAGGGCCCTGAATTTCGCCCGCCTGCATAGAGAACACGGCAGCACCCAGTGCTTCGGGTAGTTGCAACAGCGTTAACGAACCGAGGTCACCGCCGTTAACCGACGTCGCGCCATCTTTAGAATGCTGCGCAGCAAGCAAAGCAAATGACTCTCCAGAGCGAATGCGTGTCAGCACTTCGTTGGCGGCAGTCTCGGCAGCCGACTCGTCGTCACCAAACAATATGAGAATGTGGCGCGCACGTCGCTGCTCATCCTGCAGGAAACGATCCTTGTTGATCTCGTAATAATCCACCAGCTGTTCTTCTGTCACATTGACATCAGCTGCGACGGCATCACGATGGATCTCTACGTAATCCACATCTACAGTTTCCGGCAGAAAATACGCTGTGGTGTTCTTGTCGTAAGCGGCAGCGATCATTTCCTCAGTAACGTTGATCTCACTGGCGACAGATTCCGGTGCGATCGTAGCTGTTGTAATAACGCGACTCTCAAACGCGAGATTCAAATAACGGCGATACGCTGATGGTGAAACGACAGACGATCCGCGAATAGCGCGCTGCAATTGCAGCCGGCGCAGATTAACCCTTTGTGAGGCTTCGAATCTGGCTGGCGTCATTGCCGCCCCTTCTAGGTACAACATGTACGTCGCCTGGTCGAAACGACCATCAACGTGAAACTCGGGGAATTGGTGCACGATCTCGGTCAGCTGCTCATCCGTGATTTTAAAGCCCACTTCTTCGAGGTAATTATCGATAACTCGTTGCTGTACCAATTGCTCAAGAATATTGCTTCGCAGTCGTAAACGGTACTCGGGAGGTAGCGCCGCGAACTGTGGGTTCGCTTGCAGTTGCTCACGGTAAGCTGCTTCGAACTGATTGACGCCGATATCGACGCCATCGATTCTTGCAGCGTAGCTAGAACCTACTGTCGTGAAGCCGGCACCACCAACGAATACGAATGACAGGGCAATGGCGCCAAAAATGATCAGGGCAACCTTACCGGTTAAGTTATCGCGAATATTTTGCAGCATAGTCAATGTGTCTTGATTTAAAGGCTTGGAATTCTAAAAAAAATCCCAGGCCCCCGCTAGAGGGACCCGGGATCTTCGAGTGGCGGAGCGGACGGGACTCGAACCCGCGACCCCCGGCGTGACAGGCCGGTATTCTAACCAACTGAACTACCGCTCCAAATTTTGGTGGGTGCTGAGGGGATTGAACCCCCGACCCTCGCCTTGTAAGGGCGATGCTCTACCAGCTGAGCTAAGCACCCAGATTGTACAATAACGATTAAGACTTAACTGAAGGCATGAAAAAAGCCCGTCGAAACGGGCTCTTACGTACCACGTGCACCCCGTGGGGGGCGCTAGTTTACGGCATCCTTCAGGCCTTTGCCAGCCTTGAATCCAGGAACGTTACTCGCCTTAATTTGGATGGTTTCACCCGTACGAGGATTACGTCCTGCGCGTGCTGCGCGTGCCTTAACTGAGAATGTCCCGAAGCCAACTAGTGACACCGAACCACCGTTTGATAGCGTGCCTTGAACGCTATCGAGTACTGCGTCGACCGCTTTAGTTGCATCAGCTCGTGATAATCCTGCTGCTCCCGCAACCGCATCTATGAGTTCACCTTTATTCATGCTATTCACCCTTGCAGATTGATTAAAGAAATGGTCATCAATTCAACGAAACTCCATGTTGGCTAAATCCGCTAAATGGCTGAAAGTGACTCCGTGCATCCACTAACAACTACTGGGCTTATACCAACTGCTATATAAAGCGTCAAATATCCTTTAACCACGCGGGTTCCAGCATGTTAGTGCGGACGCACTATGTCGTCGGGATTTTGCTCTTCAGATAGCGATTTTGCCTCGGTTTTTTTCTCGGTTTTTGCTGCCTCTGGAACAGGCGTATGAACCAGCGCATGCTCCATGACTTCATCGATCCATTTCACTGGAACTATCGTCAGTTTGTCCTTGATGTTCTTCGGAATTTCCACAAGATCCTTCTCGTTATCCAGAGGGATCAAGACCTTCGCAATACCCCCTCTGTGGGCCGCCAAAAGCTTCTCTTTGAGGCCCCCAATAGGCAGCACCTCACCCCGCAGGGTTATCTCGCCAGTCATGGCTACATCGCTGCGAACTGGGATACCAGTCAATGCCGACACTAGCGCAGTACACATGCCAACTCCCGCACTCGGTCCGTCCTTTGGAGTGGCCCCTTCGGGCACATGAATGTGTACATCGAGCTTCTGATAGAAGTCCTGATCAACGCCTAAAACCTTAGCGCGGCTCCGTACAACCGTCATCGCGGCATCGATGGATTCCTTCATTACATCGCCCAATTGACCGGTTTGGCTATGCTTACCCTTACCCGGAACAACGGCTGCTTCGATCGTCAGGAGCTCGCCACCCACTTCCGTCCAAGCCAATCCTGTTACCTGGCCGATCTGATCATTATCTTCGGCTTTACCGAAGCGGAAGCGTCGCACGCCGAGGTATTTTTCCATGCTTTTGGGCGTCACAAGAACTCGCGTATCGCGCGGTTTCAGCAAAAGCGATTTTACCACTTTGCGGCATATCTTCGAAATTTCACGCTCGAGGTTTCGAACGCCCGATTCGCGGGTGTAATGCTGAATGATGTCGCGAACAGAGCTTTCGGAAATATTGAGCTCCTTCTGCTTCAGTCCGTTCTCTTTGAGCTGCTTTGGCACCAGATATCGGGTCGCGATTTTGGTTTTTTCATCCTCGGTATAACCAGGAATGCGAATAACCTCCATGCGATCGAGCAATGGTGCCGGAATATTCAGGCTGTTTGCTGTGCAAACGAACATCACGTCCGAGAGATCGAAATCGACTTCGAGATAATGGTCAGCAAATGTCGAGTTCTGCTCCGGATCGAGGACCTCTAACAATGCCGAGGACGGATCACCACGGAAATCCATAGCCATCTTGTCGACTTCGTCGAGCAGGAATAGCGGATTACGTACGCCCGTCTTCGACAGGTTTTGGATGATCTTGCCCGGCATGGAACCAATATAGGTTCTTCGGTGACCGCGAATCTCGGCTTCATCGCGGACGCCGCCCAAAGACATGCGAACAAACTTGCGATTGGTTGAGCGAGCGATGCTCTGGCCCAGTGAAGTCTTACCAACACCAGGAGGTCCAACCAGACAAAGGATAGGCCCCTTAAGGCGCTTTACACGCTTCTGTACGGCCAGATACTCCAGAATGCGCTCCTTGACCTTCTCAAGGCCATAGTGGTCTTCCTCGAGAATATCCTCGGCTTTTGTCAGGCTTTTAAACACCTTACTACGTTTCTTCCAGGGCGCTTTTAGCAGCCAGTCTATGTAGTTGCGGACCACTGTGGCTTCGGCCGACATTGGCGACATAAGCTTGAGTTTGTTGAGTTCAGAGACGGCCTTTTCCTTGCCCTCTTTTGTCATGCCGGCCTTTTCGATCTTATTCTCCAGATCGGCTAACTCATTCGGCACGTCATCCATCTCACCAAGTTCTTTCTGAATAGCTTTCATCTGCTCATTCAGGTAGTACTCGCGCTGGCTTTTCTCCATCTGATTC
>CAJXYT010000027.1 GCA_913063505.1 uncultured Gammaproteobacteria bacterium
CATTGCTACTGTCGGCAGCAAGATCACCCAACTTACGCCGAGTCGCGGTTTCGCAGCTGGGGTTGCCGCTTCCACTACCATCGTGATTGCGTCAGGAACGGGTATGCCGATTTCCACGACGCATACATTAATCGGTGCAGTTCTGGGCGTCGGGCTTGCGCGTGGAATTGATGCTATTGATTTGCGGGTGGTATCGCGGATTCTTGTGTCATGGGTCATCACCATTCCGGCCGGCGCCGTTCTTGCTATCTTCTTCTTCTTCCTTTTCCGAGCAGTATTGCCATAGGGCTGAACCATTGATTGCACGATTTCTGCTTGCTGTTGTCCTGAGCTTCTTCTTTCAGCATGCAGCCCTCGCTCAGGTCGCCGAGAATGCAGTGATTCGTTACGGCGATTTGCAGCACCCGGTGCTGGGATCGTCTGGCATGGTCGCAGCACAGAATCGTCTTTCTGCCGAATCTGGCGCCCGCATCCTGGAGATCGGTGGAAATGCTATCGATGCAGCGATAGCAACAGGCTTTTCTCTCGCAGTAACCTTACCCCGTGCGGGTAACCTCGGCGGCGGTGGCTTTATGTTGATCCACGACGCAATGAGCGACGAAAATATCGCGATCGACTACCGGGAAATGGCACCACAATCTGCAACTCGCGATATGTACCTTGATGAAAATGGGGATGTCGATACAGCCCGTTCACGATTTAGCCATTTGGCTGCAGGAGTGCCAGGAACGGTGAGCGGCTTCTACGCCGCACACCAAAAATTTGGCCGGCTCGAGTGGAAGGATTTGCTGCAACCAGCGATAGAGCAGGCAAGAAATGGCATTGTAGTGACCTACGATCTCGCTGAGTTCTTACGCGGACGGCAGCAGCGTTTGTGCCGCAATGACGCCGCATGTACTTACTATTATAAGGCTGACGGTACCGCTTACGTAGTAGGCGACTTGTTCATCCAAAAAGACCTCGCGAAATCTTTGCAGCTGATTGCTGATCAGGGCCCCGATGCATTTTATAAGGGTGACATCGCCGATCTGATCATCGCTGAGATGGAGCGCGGCGGCGGCTTGATCGACGCTGCGTCGCTATCGGCATATAAGCCAGTATTTCGCGATGCAGTCGTCGGGACTTATCGCGGCTATGAGGTAGTATCCATGCCACCACCAAGTTCTGGTGGCGTGCATATCCTGCAGATGTTGAATATCCTTGAATCGTTTCCGGTGGCGGAGCTTGGTGCGGGCAGTGCAGACAATATTCATCTCCTGGCGGAAGTTGCCCGCCTCGCATTTGCCGACAGATCAAAGCATCTTGGTGATCCAGATTACTACGATGTACCGATTGATTGGTTGATCAGCAAGACCTATGGCGAGCAACTCGCAGCGTCGATCGACATGCAAAAAGCACGCGATTCCAGTGATGTCGCACCTGGCGTGCTGCCAGCCTACGAGAGTGAAGACACAACTCACTACTCCGTCATGGACAAAGATGGCAACGTAGTATCGAACACCTACACGTTGAATTTTTCCTTTGGTTCGGGAATTGCCGTGCCCGGCGCAGGCTTCTTACTTAATAATGAAATGGACGATTTTTCGGCGAAGCCGGGCATTATGAACGCATTCGGGCTCCTGGGTGGCGAAGCAAATTCGGTAGCAGCCGGTAAAAGGCCGCTAAGCTCGATGACGCCAGCGATGGTATTTACCAATGGCCATCCGTGGTTCACGACGGGAAGTCCGGGTGGCAGTCGGATAATCACGACCGTACTGCAGATGATTATTAACGTCATTGACCACGATATGAACCTCGCTGAAGCTGCGAATGCTCCCCGTATGCACCACCAATGGTATCCGGATACTCTTTCGCTTGAGTCCGGGTTCAGTCCCGACACGATTCGCATATTGAAAGATAGAGGGCACAACGTCCAAAGCGCACGCGGCACCATCGGCAACACGCAATCCGTCGGTTTCCGCAACGGACTGTTCCGAGGTGCATCAGACACACGGCGTCCGGGCGCAGGCAGTGTGGCACCGGCAGATCCAGGTTCGCGCGAATGAGTGACGGCCACTCGGCCAGTCTCAGTTGGGGGGCGCGCAAATACGCGATGGTCATTCTCGCCATCGTTTACATGTTCAATTTTGTGGATCGGCAGATTCTCGCTATCTTATTGCCGCAAATTCGTGATGAATTTGGAACCAGTGATGCTTATCTTGGATTTCTTTCAGGGACCGCGTTCGCGATCTTCTATGTGATCCTAGGTATCCCAATAGCTCAATACGCCGATCGGTGTAATCGCAGAAACCTGATCGCCGCGGCTGTCGCTCTTTGGAGTGCGATGACTGCGTTATCTGGCTTAGCAGTAAATATTTGGCAGCTCACAGCTGCCCGAATTGGCGTCGGAATTGGCGAGGCGGGATGCAGTCCTCCGGCGCACTCGATGATTGCCGATTACTTCCCGCCCGATAAGCGATCTACCGCGATGGGTTTTTATACGCTTGGCATTTCTGCGGGGATCATGACCGCATATCTTGCCGGCGGCTGGGTTGCTCAGAATGTAGGCTGGCGTGCGGCGTTCTTTGTCGTGGGGATACCGGGATTATTACTCGCGGCAATTGTTCGCTTCACACTGACTGAGCCGCGTCGTGGCGCCTCGGAGAATCGTGAGGCGAGCGGCCGGACGTCTAATGTTAAGGAAGTGTTTTCGTTTCTCGTCTCGCGGCGATCGTTTATTCACATGGCGGTTGCCGCCGGATTATCGTCGTTCGTTGGCTATTCGGTAATTAGTTTCATGCCGAGCTTTATGGTGCGAAGTTTCGATATGGAAATCGCCGTATTGGGTCGTTGGCTGGGGTTGATTCTTGGGATCGCAGGTGGAGCTGGCTATTTCTTTGGCGGCTATCTCGCGGACCAGTTTGGGCGACACAGTCATCGTAAAGCGCTTAATTTTATTGCGATCACCGTACTGGTTACCACCGCATTGCTGGCGACGATGCTCCTCGCCAAGACGTCGACGATGGCCTTGCTTTTGTTCATATTGCCGGCAGCGGCAATGAATGTTTACCTGGCACCAGTGCTGTCTCAGGCGCAAAGCCTTGTGGCGCTCCAAATGAGAGCAACAACTTCAGCGTTGATACTTTTGATAATCAATGTCATCGGTTTAGCTGTCGGACCATTGGTTACTGGCGTTCTCAGCGACGCACTCGAGCCACAATTCGGCGAAGAGTCGATGCGCTATAGTCTGCTCATCGTAACGTCAGTCATTCTGCCTTGGGCTGTCTGGCACTATTATCGCGCTGGAAAGTGGATTGACACCGACCTCGCTCGAGCAGCGGAAAAAGACTAAATCGCGCGCAAGTGGCAGTCGAAATCGAGCTGTCTCATAGTATTGTGAAACTTCTCGGCCTCGGCCCGGTGATTTATCTTACGGATTTATTCCGCGACTGCTGATCTCAGACGTTAGAGCAGAAACAGCGTCCTCAAGTGACATAACTTCCTGTTTCTTCGAGCCTATTCGTCGAATTGCCACACTCCGATTTTCAACCTCGCGCTGGCCAACGGCGAACTGAACCGGCACCTTGGCGACGCTGTGTTCACGCACTTTATAGGAGATCTTTTCGTTTCGAAGGTCAGCCTCTGCGCGTATACCCAGTTGCCGTAGTTTCTGAACGACTTCGGTGGCGTAGTCGTCCGCATCGGACGTAATGGTAAGAACCTTGATCTGCACTGGTGCGAGCCACAACGGCAAATTGCCAGCATGGTGTTCGATGAGAATGCCCATGAAGCGCTCGAGTGAACCGAAGATTGCACGATGTAGCATCACAGGAAAATGCTTATTCCCATCTTCGGCAACGTAGGTTGCGCCCAATCGGCCTGGCATATTCAGGTCGACCTGTAAGGTACCGCATTGCCAGTCACGGCCGATTGCATCACGCAGTATGAACTCGAGCTTGGGTCCGTAGAACGCACCTTCCCCGGGATTGTGCGTGTATTCGAGATTGGCAGCTTGAAGTGCTTTGACCAGCGCGGCTTCCGCTTGATCCCAGACCGCATCCTCACCAACTCGTACTTCTGGCCTGTCGGCGAACTTGATTCGCACATCGTCAAAACCGAAGCTTTTGTAGATCTTAAGAATCAGATCACAAATGGCGATCGACTCTTCGGTGATCTGTTCTGCTGTGCAGAATACGTGCGCATCGTCTTGCGTAAATGCACGTACCCGCATCATTCCGTGCAATGCCCCCGACGGTTCATAGCGATGACACTTGCCAAACTCGGCGAGCCTGACGGGTAGATCGCGATAGCTCGTAATGCCTTGTTTGAACACCTGAACATGTCCTGGACAGTTCATTGGCTTGATCGCATAGATTCGACCGTCTGCGGTTTGGGTCGTGTACATGTTATCGCCAAAAGTCTCCACATGACCAGATGCTTCCCACAGCGATCGAGACATAACTTCAGGGGTATTAATCTCCTGATACCCAGCGGCATTTTGCATTTCGCGCATATAGCCGATCAGACTCTGAAACAGACTCCAGCCTTTCGGATGCCAGAAAACAGCGCCAGGCGCTTCTTCCTGAAAGTGAAACAGATCCATAATCCGACCGAGTCGGCGGTGATCGCGCTTTTCGGCCTCTTCAAGCATGTGCAGATATTGCCGCAATTGCTTGTCATTGGCCCAGGCAGTGCCGTAAATGCGCTGTAACATCTCGTTATTGGAATCGCCACGCCAGTAGGCCCCTGATACATGCGTCAGTTTGAAGGCCTTACCGAGCTTCCCCGTTGAAGTAAGGTGTGGGCCACGGCACAAGTCGATGAAATTACCCTGACGATAGAGTGTCAGGTCTTCTTCTGACGGAATACTCTCGATGATCTCGGCCTTATAGGCCTCTCCAATTCCGCGAAAAAACTCAGCGGCCTTGTCGCGCTCCCAGACTTCTCGCTTAATCGGCTCATCACGATCGACAATCTTTTGCATGCGCGCCTCGATTGCCTCGAGATCGGTATCCGTGAAGGCCTCATCACGAGCGAAATCGTAATAAAAACCATTTTCGATAGCAGGACCGATAGTTACTTGCGTGTCTGGCCACAGCTCTTTTACGGCCTCGGCAAGAATATGTGCCGCATCATGGCGTAGTAGCTCCAATCCATCGTCAGAGTCCCTGGTTAGAATCTCGAGCTTTGAATCTTCCTCGATAGTCCGCCCAAGATCCCACAGGTCGCCATTCACGCGCACTGCGACGGCCGCTTTCGCAAGGCCTGCGCCGATGCTCGCAGCTACATCAGCGCCGCTGACAGCAGATTCGAATTGACGAATGGATCCGTCAGGCAAGGTAATTTTCAGCATAATTCAACTACTAATGATATATGGACTGGACGGCGCGATATTGTACGCGAAATGCCCCGTGGATAAACAAGTTCGAGTACAATAGCGCCCCTTCGAATTGTATGCAGAACTGCCTCCATGAGCGAAACCGAATCGCGGGATTTTATCCGCCAGATTATCCACGACGATCTTGAGTCCGGCAAACACGAGCAAATCGTGACTCGATTTCCGCCGGAACCGAATGGGTACCTTCATATTGGACACGTCATGTCGATCTGCCTTAATTTTGGCGTTTCAGAGGAAACGTCTGGTTGGACGTATCTTCGTTTTGACGACACGAATCCTAGTAGGGAGAGCGAAGAGTACGTCGCAGCCATCGAACGCGACCTTTGTTGGCTGGGTTTCGACTGGGGAGACCGTCTAACCCATGCCTCAGACTATTTCGATCTGCTGTACGCAGCCGCGGTGACCCTGGTCGAGGCAGGCTTAGCGTATGTTGACAGTCTCAGTGCCGACGAAATTCGCGAGTACCGTGGAACCCTGACCAAACCGGGGCGCAATAGCCCACACCGTGACCGAAGCGCCGAGGAAAATCTCAATCTACTCGAGCGCATGCGCAATGGCGAATTCGCGGAGGGCGAGTACCTGTTGCGCGCCAAGATCGACATGAGTTCGCCGAATATGAATCTTCGGGATCCAGCACTTTACCGAATTCGGCATGTAACACATCAACACACTGGCGATACCTGGAACATCTACCCGATGTACGATTTCGCTCATACGATGTCGGATGCGTTTGAGGGAATTACACACTCACTGTGTACCTTGGAGTTCGAAGATCACCGCCCACTGTACAACTGGTTTTTGGATCAGCTGAAGCCGTCTCATCGTCCACGGCAGATCGAGTTTTCGCGTCTAAATCTGGCCTATGCCATCACCAGTAAACGCAAGTTGAACGCATTGGTCGAGGAGGGCATCGTTGAAGGATGGAATGACCCACGCATGCCGACGATCGCAGGCATGCGCCGTCGCGGTTACCCGGCTGCAGCGCTACGAGAATTCGTCAAACGCGGTGGAGTGACCAAGAAAAACAAGCTCATTGAAATGGGTGTGCTTGAAAATTGTATGCGCGAAAACCTCGGTGACGAATCGGAGCGACGTATGGCGGTGCTACGGCCGCTGAAAGTTGTATTGACAAATTATCCGGACGACAAGATCGAGATGATGGAGGCTATGAATCACCCAGGCCGCCCGGAAATGGGAACCCGTGAACTTCCGTTTTCGAAAGAGTTATGGATCGAGCAGGACGACTTCATGGAAGACGCTCCCCGAAAATTCTTCCGCTTGAAGCCCGGCGGCGAAGTGCGATTACGCTTCGGCTATATTATTCGCTGTGACGATGTCATCAAGAATGACGCTGGCGATGTTGTCGAACTCCGCTGCAGTTACGATCCGGATACTCGGAGCGGAACAGGGAACAGTGATCGGAAGGTCAAAGGAACGATTCATTGGGTGTCTTGTGAGCATGCAGTTGACGCCAGCGTGAGGCTTTATGACCGCTTGTTCACCGAGGTGAATCCGAATTCAGCAGAAGATTTTCATGCTGTGCTGAATGCAGGATCGTTGGAAACAGTTAGCGCGAAGCTGGAGCCGTCTCTCGCCGAACTCGAGCCAGAGACTGCGGTACAGTTTGAGCGCCTTGGGTATTTCTGCACCGATAGCGAAGAGCATTCTGTTGATGCCCGAGTAATCAATCGTATTGTAACGCTGCGTGATTCCTGGGCGAAGCTCGAGAAACAGGCGATGCAACAGCAGGGCAAGACTTAGGTCGTATAGCTGTCCGTTATCACGAGCGGCGCACTGTGTTCGGACCCCAGTCTATCTGCAGCGCTGCCTTTCGACTTGGTTATTTCAACGACGCCAAATGAATTAATCAACACCAAGAAGTCACCTGGGTTAGCCCGCCCGTAGGTTGTCAGAGTAGGGTATTGATGACCGAAATCGGCTGCCATCGTTGTGATGACTGACCAATGCATTATCGTCAGGCCTCCGACATTTCTGCAGGGTGGCGTTGACCATAGGCGTATTTTGCCCAATAAACGAAGACTGTGTCGATCATGGCGATTCCGATTTTGAATATATACTTGGCGCCCCCCAGTGCGATGGCCGTCTTAAGGTCAACAATGCCCCACCAGGCAACCAGCGAATAAATTATTGTATCGATCACCTGCGAACCCAGGGTCGAAGCATTGTTGCGCAACCACAGCCAGCGCTCACCTGTCATACTCTTGATCTTGTGAAATGCCCACACATCGAAACTTTGACTGACGTAGTAAGCGAGCAGAGAGCCAAAGATGAAGCGCGGCGTGTAGTTTAAGATCGTCTCGAACGCGCCATGAATACTGGCTGCATAGGCTGCAGTTTCCGGCCTATCGCTTGGCGAATACAGAAGCGCAAGGCTGAACATTAAAAGGACGATGACGCTGACGGCGAAGCCCATTCGCACAGCTTTGTTGGCTTCCGCCCTACCGTAATTCTCGCTCAACACATCGGTTGCGAAAAATACACTTGCGTAGAAGATGACACCAAGGCTCGTTTGCATGCCGAAAATAATGGTGAGTTTCGGGCCCTGCAAATTGGCAAGAATAATCGCCGTTGCGATCGCTACCTGAAGGCCTGCCTTCCCAAAAAACCTGTACAGCAATACGGTCCCAGTCAGATCGACAATTAAGGTCGTCAACCAGAGTATTTCCTGATGGCCAACGAAAAAACTGGCGATGCTGTCCGGAATCATGGGGTGGCAGAGCCTGCCAGTCGGTCAAGGTGCCAATCGGCATTGCCAAACATCAGAGTGATTGCGGTCAGGCGTTTGAAGTAGTGAGCGACATCCATTTCCCACGTCATTCCCATGCCACCGTAAATCTGTACCGCTTCTTCGCCAACGCGAGTGCCCGCTATACCGATTTGATATTTCAATGAATGAACTGCGTGCGCGGATGTTTCGCCGCCCTCGGTAACTGCCATCGCGGCCCACATCATTATTGCCCGGCTCTGCTCGCAGGCCACGTACATTTCGACCATGCGGTGTTGTAAGGCCTGAAAACTGCTTATGGGTACACCGAACTGAAATCGACTTTTTGTGTATGCAATGGTCTTTTCTGTCAGGACATTCATGATGCCAACGGCCTCCGCAGAGACAGCAAAAGTTGCATCGGCAATCGTTGACTGCAACGTTTGGAAACCTCCGCCAACTTCGCCAATAACACTGGCCGCGGTCAGCGATACATTCGTGAGTTGGATTTCCGCTGCGCGTTGCCCGTCGATGGTGTCGTAGCTTTGAATCGAAACACCGGCTGTATCTGCAGCGATTCCGAACAAGGTAATCCCGCGCTCATCACTTTGGCTTCCGCTTGTACGTGCCGGAATGATTAGAAGCTCTGCGTTGCCTCCGTTTAATACATACCCCTTCGATCCGTTAATAACGAAGGACTGGCCATCGCGAACAGCAGTCGTTGCGATGTTTGCAATGTCATAACGGGCTTGAGGCTCTGCAAAGGCGAGTGTTGCCTGCAGTTTTCCGCTGATAAGGGGAGATAACCATTCGGATTTTTGGGTGCTATTGCCGCCGCGCCGCAGGATGCCTCCGGCTAAAACAACATTAGCCAGATAAGGCTCTACAACCAGACCGCGTCCTAGACGCTCCATGACGACCATCATGTCAACGGGGCCGCCGTCGAAGCCACCATCTTCCTCGCTGAATGGTACGGCCGTCCAGCCCAATTCGGCAAATGTCTTCCAGACTTCTTCGCTGTATCCTAACTCGCTGCCAGAGTGTTTTTGGCGAGCGTCGAAATCGTATTCATTCGCGATGAATTTTTCGATGCTATCAGCGAGCATCATTTGTACTTCGTTAAGTGAGAAATCCATTTGGATGCGCCCTAAAGGCCAAGCACATGCTTAGCGATGATATTTCTCTGAATCTCGTTTGAACCGCCATAAATAGACACTTTCCGATCGTTGAAGTAGACCAGTGCAGCATTGGTCTCCGACCCTTCGCCAACTCGATCTTCTTCAGGGTAGGTCGAATCATACTGGTCTCGGACATACGGTAAAGCGTAATACCCGGAGGCCTCAAGATAGAGAGAGTCAATACGTTGACGCAGCTCCGTTCCAACAATCTTCAGAATAGATGATTCCGGCCCAGGCGCTTTGCCTGAAGCCACCGACGCCAGCGTCCGCAACTCTGTGTATTCAAGGGCTTTGAATTCAACTTTGGCTGCGGCGACTTTTCGCATGAAAGTGCGGTCATCGGACAGTGGTTCGGCACCCTTGATCGACTTGGCGCAAAGACTGCACAGACGCGACAACATATATTTTAAGTTGGCAACACCGGTAATGGTCGCTCGCTCATGCTGCAGTAAGACCTTGCCATAGGTCCAGCCTTTTCCTTCCTCGCCGACGAGGTTTTTGACCGGAACTTGCACGTTGTCGAAATGAATTTCGTTAACTTCATGTTCGCCATCAAGGAGTACGATCGGCTTCACTGAAACGCCTGGCTGCTTCATGTTCACGAGTACAAAGCTGATGCCTTCCTGGCGTCGCGCGACATCGGAGTTTGTTCGGGCCAGGCAAAATATCCAATCCGCGTATTGTCCCAATGTCGTCCAAGTCTTGGTGCCATTAAGAACGTAATGGTCGCCTTCCAAGTCCGCACGTAATTTTAGAGAGGCCAGATCAGACCCCGCCCCCGGTTCTGAGTAACCCTGACACCACCAAGTGTTGAACTCCAGGATGTCGGGCAAGAATCGTTTTTTCTGTTCATCATTGCCGAATGTATAAATGATGGGGCCGACCATCGATATTCCGAACGGCAGAAACGCAGGCGCTGAGGCTCGCGCCTGCTCGTCAGCAAATATGTACTTTTGCACTGACGACCAACCCGTGCCGCCGTATTCTACCGGCCAGCTTGGGGCGGCCCAGCCCTTTCGATAGATATTTTTGTGCCAACGAACCGTGTCTTCGCGGGTCAGCGGAATGGCTTTTCTTTGCTTTTCCAGCACGTCTTGCGGGAATTCCTCTTTGAAGTATTTGCGGACTTCGGAGCGAAATTCGTTTTCGGCAGTGGTAAAGGTGACATTCATATGGAAAGCCTGACATTGAACTGGGTAGAGCTTACCAAAACAAAGGATTTTCGTCTGTATCTATAGGTTACTTACAACTCTTAATGCACAATACCGCAATGTCCCTGCGCTCAGATACTGAAGACAAATCCGTCAGCCGCCCCGTTTCCGTTGTCGACGCTATGGGACGGCCTTTGCATGACCTTCGAATCTCGCTGCTTGATCAGTGCAATTTGCGTTGCCCGTATTGCATGCCTGAGGCGGAGTTTCATGCTGATTATGAATTTCTGAAGCGGCAGCAGCGACTGACCTACGACGAGATACTGAGAGTTGCAGCCGGTGCGAGCAGTTTGGGGGTCAGCAAGATACGTCTGACTGGCGGGGAACCGCTGCTCGACAAGAAAATCTGTGATTTGGTCGAGCGAATCGTGATGTTACCCGGTGTTGATGATCTGGCATTGACGACAAACGGTATGCTGCTTTCATTATTCGCGGAGAAACTGGCCGCGGCTGGGCTGCACAGAGTTACCGTGAGCCTCGACAGTATCGATAAGGATATCTTCCGCAAAATGAGCGGTGGAAGAGGCGACCTAAGGAAAGTTCTTGCAGGAATTAAGGCGGCAGAAGAGGCTGGCCTTGGTCCGATCAAAATTAACGTCGTTGTGCAAAAGGGTGTAAACGACCACGCGGTACTCGACCTTCTCGAACATTTTCGCGGCACCGGCACTATCGTTCGTTTGATCGAGTTCATGGACGTTGGCAATCGAAACGGCTGGCAAATGAATCAGGTAGTACCGTCTCACGTATTGCTTGAAAGTATTCAAAGACGGTGGGCCGTGCGGCCTGTTGACCAAAACTACACCGGAGAAGTCGCGCGTCGCTATGAATACGTTGATGGCGGTGGGGAAATTGGTTTCATATCGTCTGTTACCGAGCCATTTTGCGGCGATTGTAGTCGAGCTCGCTTGTCCGCAGACGGCATGTTGTATACCTGCCTGTTTGCAAACCAAGGAACAGATCTTCGCGAGTCACTTAGGAATGGCGCAGATGATGATGAGTTGCGCGACATCCTCTCGAGTATCTGGTTGCAGCGCGCCGATCGCTATAGTGAATTGCGGCGACCGGAAATGGCAGAACATCATGTTTTGCGAAAAGTTGAAATGTACAGAATGGGTGGGTGATGTGAGTAAACTGAGTCATATAGACAGCGCGAATCGGCCGACGATGGTCGACGTCAGTGGGAAATCAGTGAGTGAGCGCGAAGCGCATGCTCAGTCTATCGTTGTGTTGCCAGACGAGGTTCTGGCACATATATCGGATGACGAGATCACGACCAAGAAAGGCCCCGTGTTTGCGACAGCCATCATCGCTGGTGTGATGGCGGCGAAGAGGACGCATGAGTTGATTCCGTTCTGTCATCCGCTGGGACTCGACAGCTGCAAGATCGCAATCGAAGTCATCGGTAATAACGCGACGATCGCTTGTCGTTGCAAGGTCACTCACAAAACGGGCGTTGAGATGGAGGCACTGACGGGTGCCAGTGTTGCTGCGCTGACGATGTACGACATGTTGAAGGCCTTGTCACATGACATCGTGATCAGTGAAACGAAACTCATCTCCAAGACGGGCGGCAAGCAGGATTTTGACCGTGAAAAATAGGTCCATATACGGCCTGGTTCTCTCCGGGGGTAAGAGCCGCCGTATGGGGACGGACAAAGCGCTTCTAGATCGCGGCGGTCAATCCCAACTCGCGTTCATTATGGGTGTGGTCGCTGAGTGCGTCGACAAAAGCTTTGTATCGACTCGAGCCGATCAGGTCGGGGACAGTGAGCGCTCCCAGTTCGCGCAGATCGTTGATCGCTACGATGATATGGGGCCGGTGGCCGGAATCTTGTCTGCTCTTGACGAGTACCCGAATGTCGACTGGTTGGTCGTCGCTTGCGATCTTCCAAACGTCACGACGGAGACGATTCAGTACTTACTGACTCACAGGGACGGTGAACAGCCGTTTACGGCGTACACGAGCAGTTTTGACGGTCTTCCAGAGCCCTTATGCGCTGTCTTCCATTCGGGTTGCACTGACATTGTCAGGAAATTCGTCGACGACGGCGTCAATTGCCCACGTAAAATCTTGATTCGTTCGGCAACCAAGCTGCTTGATCAGCTCGATCCGCATGCGCTCGACAACATAAACACGCCGGATGAATTGCAGAACAGCGTTTTGCAGGCCTCTTAATGAAGATTATTACCGTTCGATATTTCGCGATGTTTCGTGAGTACGCTGGATTGGCCGAGGAGACTTTAGAGCTTGATGCGGCGACGGCTTTGGATGTTTTTAAGTTAACTCAGAATCGGCACGGATCGACCGAGCCGACCGGACATTGCAAGGTGGCGATAAACGACGAAATGGCGGATTGGTCTTCAACTATCAGCGACGGCGATACGGTTCTGTTATTCCCGCCGGTTGCGGGAGGCTGATATGTTCGGGGTATCAAATGAAAGGATTGATGTCGAGCAGCTTCGGGAGGAGATAAAGAACCCCGGCTCGGGCGGAGTTTGCGTTTTCGAAGGTTGGGTACGCAATCAAAATGAAGGCCGCACGGTAAAGCGTCTGGAGTATGAGGTATATGAACCACTGGCCATTTTGGAGGGTGAGAAAGTCATAGCTGAAGCCATGCAGCAGTTCCCGTTTCTTGAGGCCAACTGCGTGCACCGATCCGGTCTACTGGAGATCGGAGATTGTGCAGTGTGGGTAGGCGTGTCGTCGCCGCACCGAGATGAAGCGTTCAAGGCATGCCGTTTCATCATCGACGAAATCAAGAGTCGGTTGCCGATATGGAAAAAAGAACACTATGTTGATGGCGACTCTGGTTGGGTCAATTGTGAACGCTGTGCTAACGTTTAGCGATCTGACATGAACTTTGACTACAGGGTAGTTTGATTTGCACATCATAAAGTCCATCGACGATATGCAGTCACTTATAGGTGAGGAAGTTGGCCTATCCGATTGGGTGGTGATCGATCAACACCGCATCGACCAGTTCGCCGAAGCCACGACCGATCATCAATGGATCCATGTCGATACCGAGCGGGCGGCGAGAGAGATGCCTGACGGTAAAACGATCGCGCACGGGTATCTGACGATCGCGCTCATTCCAGTGCTTACACGCAATTTCATACACGTAGAGAATCTGGCACGTACGGTCAACTTTGGCTTGAATAAAGTCCGTTTTATCGCGCCGATCCCCGTCGGCTCTCGCTTGCGCGGTCGATCAATCGTGCTGCAGGCTCAACAGCGTGCCGACGCCTTGCTTCTGACCTCTCAGGTTCGAATCGAAGTCGAGGGTCAGAAGCAGCCAGCGTGCGTCGCCGAAACCCTTAGTATGTATTTCTTCAACGATATAGAGAGCTAGCGTACATGCAGCCAGCCTAACAAGAACGTGTGCGGATCGCGGTCTTCTGTCTCCGTCCAGATAACGCCACTTTTCTTCAGAGGCTCTGCTCGTCCTCAGCCATGTCAGCCGAAAGATCTTCAATCAGCGGCGTACTGCGGTCATTTTTAAGCGATAAATAAAAAAGGGCCCTGTCGGTAGCTTCCGGCAGGGCCCTTTGTTTGTCTCGAAATGAGCTGGATAATAAGTCGCTAGCTAGTCCCAGTTTTTCGTTAAGGAGATGCCATAGGTGCGGGGTTCAGTCGGATAGGAGTTCATGCGACCAGCACCCAATGGCTGATCAAACGAGCCATGGTAGGAGCGCTCGTCCGTGAGATTTCGACCCCAAAGCGTGATTCTTGAATCCCAGCCGTCGATGTCTATACCCATTCGAACATTGACCAGATTTTGCCCGGTATTAAGTGTGAAGGGATCAAGATCGCCGTCGGTAAACATTTCGGATGCGTAGGTGTATTCCGCGCGGAAGAAAAGTTCTCCAAAACTGACTGCGGCCGGAAAATTCTGCGTTACTGCGACAAACGCACGGTTTTCAGGGTTGAAGGGAATAATGCCGCCAGATCGGTCGCAAACCTCAGCGTCAACGTCGCCGCTGCTGCCCGGATCAGCCACTCCCGTGTGGAAAACGGATGCATCCTGACAGGTACCACCAACAAAGGTCTTGAAATTGCCAGTGCTCTTTGCGAAGTAGCCGCTAATGGTGGTGTTATCGAATGGCTGCCACACGTATTCAAGTTCCCAGCCGTTGGTTTCGATTTTGCCCGCATTCTGCAGATTGAAGCCTGTGCCCGTGAACGAGTTGGCCTGGAAGTTGTCATAGTCAGTCGAGTAGACAGACACACCAACACGAAGACGCTCCCAATTACCCTTGAAGCCAACCTCCATGGACGCTGACGTCTCCGGTCCAAAAGTCTGGCTCAACGCTGGGTTGATGCGATCTGTATTGGTGCCACCAGCCTTGAATCCGGTCGCGTAGGAGCCGTAGACCATGATGTTGTCATTCGGGGTGACAGTCAGTTTGACCGTTCCAGTGACTTGGTCGTCACGCAATTCTGTAGTCAGATCAGGGCGCGGTGCGAGGACGTCAAACAAGTATCCGCCCCAGCCATTGTTCGGTTGCAAGATAGGCAGAAAAGCATTGGGGTTAAGAGGTGCTAAACCGTACGCAGGGCTTGCTGGATTTATATACGCAAGATTCGTTCCCATTGCGACGAGGTCGATTGGTGGTCCGGATGCCGTTTGCGTAAACAAACCATTTATCTTTTTCTTTTCATTCGTATAGCGCCCACCCAGAGTCAGTGTCGCGTAGTCAGAAAGGACTATGTCAGTTTGCCCAAAAGCTGCCCAACTATGGTGCTTTTGCGTCATATTTTCTGTGACAAAGAAGCCTGACGGGAACGGACTTGCAAGACCCGGCAAAGCGCCACCGTAAGCCGCCACAACCTGGCCTGTGCCGCCCATCAAGGCCACCAAGTCAGGCTGCAGCGCAAGTACGTAGTTGTTCAATTGCTCGCCGCCATTGGTGTGTGTCTCGTTGTCCAATTCTTGTCCGTAATAGTACACGCCGGCCTGGAAGTGACTTCCTTTGTCACCGAAATCGCCGGACAGGTTAAATTCTTGTGACACCGAATTCATTCCACTTCTATTAATACGCTGCAACACGTCAACATTGGTGAAGTCGGCATCGATTCGGTCGTAGGTATCAAAAAAGCGATACGCAGTCACTGACGAAAACGTCAAATCGCCTACCCCTTTGTTTATTGCGAGGGATATGCCTTTATCTCTGTTCTTTGATCTTGGCGCATCATTCAGCGAGATACGGTATTGGTCAAAGGGGACGTTGCTGACGTTTGCCGCGGCTGCCCCTAAAGCGCCATTTAAGAGCGCTTGGGGATAAGGGTAGCTTGACGAGATCGAGCCACCCAAAGAAAGTAGCGCCGCATCAGATCCTGCCACCAGAGCGGGGAATGCCGGTACGCTTGCCTGTGAGAATATGCCATCGATGCGCGAGACCGCGCCACAGCAGACTTCATCAACTTCGGCGTAATCGACGATTAACCGCATATTGAAATCATCGCTGGGGTCATTGACGCCCAATTGCAGACGCAGTCCGGAGCGATCTCGATCGTTATAAAGGTCGTCGCCCAGGGCGGTATCACTGACATAGCCGTCTCTCTGCGATGAGAATACAGTACCGCGAAAGGTTAGCCTGTCGGTTAAGTTGATGTTGGTCGCCGCCGAAAATCGGTCTAGTCCGTAATTGCCAGACGTATAATTGATGAAGGCATTTGCAGAGCTAGAGTCCGGTGCGACAGTTCGAAGCAGGATTGCGCCGGAGGCTGTATTTTTGCCAAATAATGTTCCCTGAGGGCCACGCAAAACCTCAGCAGCTTCAATATCGACCAACTCGTTGATCATCGAGCTTTGTCGAGATCGGTAAACGTTGTCGACGTATAAGCCTACTGAAGATTCAACGCCGAAGTTGTTGGCAGTACTGCCGATACCTCGAATGGAGAAATTGGAAGTAGTGGTTGTTTGGCTTTGGCCGACGGTCAAACCCGGCACGTTCTGTTGCATGTTGAACATGTCTTTTATGCCTGACGCCTCGATCTCGGCGCCGGATACCAGCGTCACGGATAGTGGAACATCGGATAGATTCTGGTCGCGACGTTGAGACTGCACGACAATTTCTTCGATATACGACGGTTCGTTATCCTGAGCAAGTGCACTTGTTCCTGCACTCGAAACTGCGATTAAAGTAAGCGCAATTGAAAGCTCACGTCCGAGTTTGTATAAGCTAGATCCGGTCAATTTCATATCTCCCCCTAAAATGGAATTGTGCGTATAGTCGGTTGCAAGGATAATTATGGCCCCCTGGCTCATATCGATGCTAATTTAGGATACTACAGTTTTCGACCGAGTAAACGAGATAAATAGTGGAAAAACCTTGTGAGAAGCATCCGATGGCTGAATTTTTGCGGCTCTACGGCCTAAAGACGTTGGTATTCAACGCTGTCAGCGGTGTCAGCGGTGTCGGCGAAGCAGCGTGTGCTCACGCTGGATTTGTCAGTGACACTGGTATCGCCGTGGATGGCCGGCGCACAGACAGCTGATCTGCATGCATCCGATACTCGAAGATCTTATTGGGCTTCTGCGTCTCGAGCGCATCGAAGAGAATATTTTTCGCGGCGACAGTCGTGACCTTGGCAGCCCGCAGGTATTCGGTGGGCAGGTAGTTGGCCAAGCACTGTCCGCGGCGCAAAATACGGTAGAAGGTCGCGTCGCACATTCATTGCACGGATATTTTCTGCGTCGTGGCGACGTTAATTCACCCATCATTTACGAAGTCGATCGTTCGCGTGACGGGGGTAGTTTCTCAAACCGTCGCGTAGTCGCCATTCAGCACGGTCGACCCATACTGAATTTGGCGGCATCGTTTCAGGTTCCGGAGGAAGGCCTTTCACATCAAGCAGAAATGCCAGACGTTCCGGGTCCGGACGGCTTGAAAGATCTCACAGAAGTCGCGAAAGATATGCTCGAATTCATTCCTTCAAAAATGCGACGGTTCTTAACGGACAAACGACCTTTTGAGTTTCGTCACGTAGAGCCGGTCGACTTCGCGGTGCCCGAAAAATCGCCGCCGAGGAAGCACGTCTGGATACGCGCAGTCGACGCATTGCCCGACAATCCAGTCTTGCATCAAAACCTGCTGACCTACGTGTCCGACTACGAACTTCTTGGAGTAGCGACGCTACCGCACGGGTTGTCTTTTACACGTGGCAGCGTAATCATGGCGAGCCTTGATCACGCGCTTTGGTTTCACAGCGAGGTCAAGATGGACGAGTGGCTGC
>CAJXYT010000028.1 GCA_913063505.1 uncultured Gammaproteobacteria bacterium
CGAGATCTACACCTCTCTATTCGTCGGCAGCGTCAGATGTGTATAAGAGACAGGCCTAGTACTAGGATCTCGCCATCGTCTACGATGACGGTTGTTTCAATGATACGTTGATTAGTAATCAAATCGACAGCGCCACCTGCCGACTGCGCAATGCTGGAAATTTCCTGACTGATATCAAGCACCATAGAGTTACCTTCGTTGATCTGTGGCGTGATAGACAGCTTGACGCCGATCTGTTGACGGTTAATTGTCTGGAATGGATTAACCGAGCCTCCGGTTCCACCTGTATTGGTGAAAGAACCTGTGACGAACGGCACCTCCTGACCGACATTGAGTGTTGCCTCTTCATTGTCGGTGGTGACAATCGATGGCGTTGAGATGATATTGGTGTCTGCCTCACCCTCAAGGGCCCGCAGAATCGCAGCGAAACTTACGCCGGAATCAGAGATCCGCCCGACACCAAGAGTAATGCCTTCGCCGATTAAACCCGATGGGCTTGAGTCACTGCCAGCTGCGGTTCCGAGTTGGACAACACCGCTAAGAAAATCTGGAAAATTGGTTACCGCAATCGGGGCGTTGGAGCCGCTGGCCTCTATACCCCACGAGACGCCGAGCTCATGCTTCTGGTCAGCGATCACTTCAACGATGATAGCTTCAACGAGAACCTGCGCTCGCCGGATATCGAGTTTATCTACGATCTGCATTAGTGAGCGCATCATCTTCGGAGGCGCATTCACGACGATAGCGTTCGTCTGTGTATCAGCCCATACGCTGACATTTTCAGTAGACATTGGACTCCCTGCCTGCCCTGCCGCAGCGGTAGCCTGACTTGTGAAATGTGTTTGCAGCTTAGTCGAGAGCTCTTCGGCGTCTGCGTAGCGTAAGTAACGAACTTGTGAGTCACCACCGTCTTCGAGCGGGGTATCCAAATGGGCAATCAGTGTGCGTAGTCGGAGCCGATCCGACTTGTCGCCGCCAATCAATATACTGTTGGTTCGAGCATCAGCAACCAGGCTTGTACTAACTGGTGCGCCGTCCGTCCGCGCGGTTTGCGTCAGTGCCGTCATGATCCTGACAATTTCAGTAGCCGAGGCATTACGCAGTTGCACCACTTCGATATCGTCGTCACTGGCCATATCGATACGCCGGATAATCCTGACTATACGTGCCAGGTTTGCGGCGCGATCCGAGATGATCAACATGTTTGAGCCGGAGTGGGCAACCATGTGTCCGTATTGGGGGATGAGCGGACGCAGGATGGGCACGAGCTGAGTGGCACCAACATTGTGAACCTGGATCACCTGCGTCGCCATATCATCCGGACCATTAGTGGTTTCTGCTCCAAACCGGCTTGGAAATTGACGGGCAGTCGCATTGGGCAGGATTTTGATCAGGTTACCGCTTTCAATGGCGATGTAACCGTGTACCTGCAGTATCGACAAAAATGCTTCGTAAAAAGCATCCTTTGACATTGGCTCAGCGGATAGTAGGTTCACCTTGCCGGTGACCCGTGGATCGAGAATAAAGTTTTTCCCGGTTGCCTCGCTGACGGCCTCGACCACTATTCGTATATCAGCATCCTTCCAGTTCAGAGTGATGCCTGAGTCTTGTGCAATTGCTATTGTAACGATGGGCAGCATGAGAACGGTTATGAACAACCGGAATGCATTGGGCTTCAATTGATTGTTTGTGGTCATTTGGTTTGCTCGCCATTCAGATCGAGTTGACTGGTCTTCAAGGTCAGAGATTCAGATTGTCCATCACGCTCTATCGTGACCGTGACCTGCTCTGCCGAGCCGAGTGATTGGAATATTTGCATCGCCTGGCTCGCATCAGAGAGCGCTTGCCCATCGATGTCTTTGATGATGTCGCCGGGACGCAGGCCTAGCGCTGCGAATTGTCGTCTGTCGCGACCCGGGTAGACCCGGAAGCCGACCTGCTGGCCGCCTACGCGATACGGAGTCGGGCGTATGACATCCGTAAGCTTCGTCAGGTTCTGTGTCACGACTGACTGCATACTTTTCGTATTACTGACGGACTGCCGGGAGACCGTCATGGTTTGGCGTGTAGTGGCGACGGACGCATTTTTAAATTCTCGAGGCAATTTAAGATTGGTTAGAATCCCATTTTCGTTCAATACGACTCTGTCCGCATAGACAGCATACAACGTTGCGTTATTGCCGACCGATTCACCGATTATGTAAACTTCCTGGTCCTTGCTGCCGTCAGCGATGATCGCCACTGAGTAATTCGGCATCTCGGATGCAACCGTTCCATTGAGCGTCAAATTGATGAGTCGCGTATCGGCAAGATCATCATTTGGTGCGCTGATCAGCGGGGGGCCGCCTTGCTCCTCGTCGGCGATTCCGAATAGGTGGGATGTGGCTATTTCATTGACGTCAGCCGATACTGGCGATGTACCTGTCAGCTGAGGCATCGAATCAGGCATTGGAACGGTGACCCCTATGGTACTGCCCGGGACGAACATCCAGATTGTCTTGGCAAGTTGCCAAGCAATCAGCACGACAAGCAACAGGCTTACCATGGGCGGCAAGAACCTATTGACAGAAGCGCTGCCAGCGTTAGAAAAATTTAACCAATGGGCTCTTGAAATCATATTCAACGAAGCTATTAAAGGTAGCTGACTTAACTAGTGGTATTGCAAATGATTCTCATTATAACGTAGCGAGTCGATGATATGGGTTGAACTGTGGAACGAACAAGCAGATTATTAACTTTTAAGTGAAAAATCGTCCGTGAAAAACCCTTATGAGTGACAAACTAACTGACATAGAGCGTTATGACGGAGTCAATCTGGCTACTGAAGAAGCTAAGCCGAAGATTAAGCGTCCGTCTTTGTATCGTGTTGTTCTGTTAAACGACGATTTCACTCCTATGGAGTTTGTTGTCGACATCCTCGGGTCCGTATTTGGCATGGAGCGCACTCGTGCGATTCAGGTCATGCTGGAAGTGCATACCAAAGGAAAGGGGCTATGCGGTGTTTTTGGCCACGGCATTGCCGAAACGAAGGTCGCGCAGGTAATGACGATCGCCAATCAGCAGCAACACCCGTTGTTGTGCACTATGGAGGAGTCTTAAATCAATGACGAGGTCCGAATATGTTGAGCAGTGAGCTCGAATTTTGTTTGAGTGAAGCCTTTCAGAAGGCAGGAGAGCATCGTCATGAGTTCATGACGGTCGAGCACCTTCTGTTGGCCTTGCTGGACATCCCAGCAGTAAGTGAAGTTCTGAAGGCTTGCGGTACAAATATTTCGGAGTTGCGCCAGCAGTTGACCGAGTGCATTGATGAGCAAACGCCGGTATTACCTGACGAGGAAGACGCTGAAGTCCAGCCAACACTTGGCTTTCAGCGTGTACTGCAGCGCGCCGTCTTTCATGTTCAATCGAGCGGCAAGAAAGAGGTGACTTGCAGTAATGTTTTGGTCGCAATTTTTTCCGAGAAGCAATCTCAGGCTGTTTATTTTCTGAGCTTGCAGGACATTTCGCGGCTGGACGTTGTCAACCACATTTCTCACGGTATACCGCAGTTACCGGGAGAGGCCATTGGTCCTGACGGCGAGCCGCAACTTGAGTCTGAAGCGGAGCCCGAATTATCTGCACTGGATAAGTACGCGACAAATCTGAATGAGCTGGCTCGTCAGGGTAAGATCGACCCGTTGATCGGACGTGATCTCGAGATCGAGCGAACTGTGCAGATCCTTTGCCGCCGGCGCAAGAACAATCCGTTGTACGTTGGTGATGCCGGAGTCGGTAAAACGGCTTTAGCCGAAGGCTTGGCGCGCTTGATCGTCGAAGAACGTGTTCCGGAAGTTTTGTCTGATGCGACAATCTTCGCGTTGGATATGGGTACTTTAATCGCCGGGACTAAATATCGTGGTGACTTCGAAAAACGTCTGAAGGATGTAATTTCCGAAGTTCGCGATGATCCTGGCGCTATCCTCTTTATTGATGAGATTCATACCGTTATCGGTGCTGGAGCAGCCTCAGGTGGTGTCATGGATGCCAGTAACCTGATCAAACCGGTTCTCGCGAACGGTGATATACGCTGCATTGGGTCTACTACCTACGTTGAATACCGTGGCGTCTTTGAGAAGGACCATGCGCTCGCACGACGCTTCCAGAAGATTGATGTTCCGGCGCCAAGCATTGAAGAGACCATTGCAATCCTCAAGGGACTGAAGAGTCGATTCGAAGAGCATCATGGCATCAAGTACGACAACCCGGCACTCGAGGCCGCGGCCGAACTGTCTGCCCGCCATATCAATGACCGACATTTGCCGGACAAGGCTATCGATGTGATGGACGAAGCGGGCGCTCATCTGCAACTGAAACCAGTTGCCGAGCGCGCCAAGCGCGTAACCGTCCGCATGGTGGAAGCGATTGTTGCGAAAATGGCTAGAATTCCTGAGAAAAGTGTTTCCACATCGGACCGTGATGCACTGCGAACGATGGATCGTGACTTGAAGCTGACGATTTTCGGGCAGGATGACGCAATCAAGGCGTTGAGTGGTGCTATCAAAATGTCACGCTCCGGGCTGCGAGATGAAGAAAAGCCAATTGGTGCGTTCATGTTTTCAGGACCAACAGGCGTCGGCAAAACAGAAGTCACGCGACAGCTTGCGATGTTGATGGGTGTCGAGCTCATTCGCTTCGATATGTCCGAGTATATGGAGCGCCATGCGGTGTCGCGATTGATTGGAGCACCCCCGGGATACGTCGGATTTAATCAAGGCGGACTCTTAACAGAGGCCGTTAATAAGAATCCACATGCTGTTGTTTTACTTGATGAAATAGAGAAGGCCCATCCTGAGGTATTTAACATTCTGCTGCAGGTGATGGATCACGGCACACTGACTGACAACAACGGCCGGAAGGCCGATTTTCGGAATGTGATTCTGGTAATGACGACCAATGCCGGTGCTGAGGAGATGAGTCGAGCATCTATTGGGTTCACCGATCAGGACCACAGCTCGGACGGCATGTCGGTTATTAAGAAGAAATTCTCGCCAGAATTTCGCAATCGTCTTGATACAATTATTCAGTTTGCGTCACTTGATCTTCAGTCGATCAAACGCGTCGTGGATAAGTTGGTGGTTGAGTTGGAGGCGAAGCTTGGCAATAATAATGTGACGCTTGAACTCGATGACGCCGCGCGTGACTGGATTGCGGAGCGGGGCTACGACCCACAAATGGGCGCACGTCCGATGGCCAGAATCATTCAGGAACAAATCAAGCGTCCGCTTGCCGAAGAACTGTTATTTGGTAGCTTGGCAAAAGGCGGGCACGTGAAGATAGTCGTTGGTAAAGACGACGCGCTTGAGTTGATTGTTGAATCGGTGCTCAAGGAACTTGAACACCTGCCAGAGGGCTAGCGCCCGCGGTAAACGATTCGACCTTTACTGAGATCGTACGGTGTCAATTCGACGGTGACCTTATCGCCCGTCAAAATTCTAATGTAATTCTTGCGCATCTTTCCCGAGATATGCGCAGTTACAATGTGACCGTTCTCGAGTTCAACTCGAAAAGTCGTATTGGGCAGCGTCTCATTAACGACGCCTTCCATCTGAATGGCTTCTTCTTTTGCCAAGGGATTTAATTCACTCTAGTGCTAAAAGGCTCGCGGATTGTGCAGAAACACCGCACGTAATGCAATGCGCTATATTATTAATTATTAAACAATTTCGAGCAGGGAAGTGCTTCGGTTGGCCAGCCTTGGAATGGATTCGACGGGAGACATGCACTACCGAGACGCTCTACGAAGTTGCTCCTTGGTATAATCCGAGCACCCAGAGTCTCTAAATGAGCGGAGACGACCTGACAATCAAGTAGTTGAAACGTGCCTGACTCGAGATGCTTGGCGATAAACAGCAGCGCTATCTTTGAGGTATTCGACACCCGACTGAACATGGATTCGCCGAAAAAGATCTGGCCGATAGCTAAGCCATAAAGTCCCCCAACTAGCTTGTCGGACTCCCAGATTTCAATCGAATGCGCCCAGCCCTGATGATGTAGCCGCTCATAGGCCTCTATCATATCCGGCGTTATCCACGTTCCTTGTTCCGAGCGGCGCGGTTTAACACATTCGCGAACCACTTCCGAGAATGCCGTGTTGACTCTTAATTCTGCGCTTGAGCATCGCAGCTCACGCTGCAATGTTCGCGAGACATGGAAGTCGCCCGGCAGAAATACACAGCGTGGATCAGGTGACCACCACAACAACGGCTGGCCTTCGTCATACCATGGAAAGATCCCGTTCTGGTATGCGCAGAGCAGGCGCTCTGACGAGAGGTCACCGCCTACCGCGAGTAGTCCGTCAGGCTCGGTGAGTGCCGCTGACACTGGTGGAAAGGTGTCCGGTGGATCATCTTGGTTTAGCCAAATAACACGACCACTTTTCATGAAATACTGCCTTTATTCTTGTATGGCGTGTGCGACTCGACTGAGTCCATATAGCGAGCAATGTGCTTGCCTTCCTCGTCCAGATACCGTTCGATCGCGCTGGAAAATTGGGGGTGAGCGAGCCAGTGTGCAGACTGGGTTGAAGTCGGTGAGAATCCGCGGCTAATCTTATGCTCGCCTTGTGTTCCTGGTTCAAAAGTCTTCTTCCCTGACTCGATGCAGTAATCGATTCCCTGGTAGTAACAAGTCTCGAAGTGCAGCGAGTCGTAATCGCCATCGCTGCCCCAGTATCGGCCATACAGACAGGTGTCACTCTCGAAGAAAACCGCCGCGGCAACTGGATTTGCATCGATCTCCGCGAGAATGACCATTACTCCATCTGGAATTGCTTTCGAGAGCTCCACAAAAAACGCTTCGCTGAAGTAGGGCATGGAACCGCGCAGCATGAATGTACGGCTGATTAGTTTGTACACCATGGCCCAGGTTTCTGCACCAATGTTTGCGCCGCATAAGCGTCGAAACTTGATTCCGCTTTCTCGAACTCGTCTGCGGTCTCGGCGCACCTTTTTTCGTTTGGCGGACGTAAAGGTCTTAATGAAATCATCAAAACTTGAGTAGTTATCATTATGCCAATGGAATTGACAGTCTTTACGTATCATGAAACCCGCCTTCTCAAGGTGTGGCATATCCTCATCTGATGGGAATTGAATATGCAGTGATGAACATTGGGTTTCCTGGGCTAAGGCCACAGCGGCCTCCAACAATGCTGCGGCGCCGTCTGAATCTTCCGCATTGGCGAGCAAGAGGCGCGGGCTGGAAGCCGGTGTGAATGGGACGGCAGAAACCAGTTTCGGGTAATAAGTAAGACCCGTCTGTTTGTAGGCGTTTGCCCACGCCCAGTCGAATACGAACTCGCCCCACGAATGACTCTTTTCGTACAGCGGCATTGCGGCCCGGAGCTGCCCGTCAACCCCGTCATTTGCGATCGTCAAGTGACGAGGTGACCATCCGTTTTTTGGGGCAACGCAACCGGTCCCCTCTGCAAGCATCAGGAACTCGTGTCGTAAGAATGGATAGCCTTCACCCAATAAGGCATTCCAATCGTCGCGATTGATTTGGGACATGCCGCTGTGGACGGTGACCTTCACGAGGGCACTTTAGTTATCAGGCCGCAGCATCGTCCGCTGCAGTTTTATCATCTAGTGCATCTACATACTTTTCGGCATCAAGTGCTGCCATACAACCGGTGCCAGCCGAGGTTATTGCTTGGCGATAGATCTGATCTGCTACATCACCGGCGGCAAAAACACCTGGCATGCTCGTGGCAGTTGCGCCGCCCGAAATGCCGGATTTGACGGTGATATAGCCGTCCTTCATCCCGAGCTGACCGTCAAAAAGGCTGGTATTGGGCTTGTGACCGATCGCGATAAACACGCCGTCCAGATCGATATCGCTGGCTTCTTTTTCGCCTTTGGTGCTGCGGATACGTATACCGGTGACGCCAGAATCATCGCCGAGCACCTCATCGAGTGTGCTATCCCATCGAATTTCTACATTACCCTCTCGTTCTTTCTCGAATAGGTGATCCTGCAGAATTTTCTCAGCGCGCAGTTCGTTGCGCCGATGTACTAACGTCACCTTCGAAGCGATATTACTGAGATACAGCGCTTCCTCCACTGCCGTATTGCCGCCGCCGATCACGGCTACAGGCTTACCCCTGTAAAAAAAGCCATCGCAGGTCGCGCAGGCGGAGACGCCGCGGCCCTTGTAGACCTCTTCTGACGGCAATCCCAGGTACATTGCTGTCGCGCCAGTCGAGATAATTAGCGCATCGCAAGTATAAGTGGCGTAGTCGCCTTCCAATTTGAACGGTCTCTGCGACAGATCGGCGGTATGAATATGATCGTTCACAACCTCTGTGTTGAATCGTTGGGCATGGCGCAGCATTCGCTCCATTAGTGCCGGACCTTGCAGTCCCTCGACATCCCCCGGCCAGTTATCGACGTCCGTGGTTGTCATCAGCTGACCACCTTGCTCGATTCCGGTGACCATGACTGGATTTAGGTTTGCGCGAGCCGCGTAAACGGCAGCGGAATATCCCGCGGGGCCCGAGCCGAGTATCAGAACCCGGCAATGTTTCAAGTCACTCATGTATAATTTGTCCGTAAGAATAGATTATGCGCAGAATCTGCCCGCAGAAGGCCTTGAAGTGTGTTCCCTTGTTTATCTTTCAAGGGGCGACCTTCAAGCGCTATGATTCGGGCAAGCTTTATGCGGAACTGAAGCTTAATAGACTAGTGTAGGGAATATAGAATCTTTATGGCAATAGCTACGAAAGCCAAACAACCAGAGTCTCGCCTCTCAACGCAAGTTCACACCGCATTGCGAGAGGGGGCGTTATATGTATTCGGCGCGTTGTCGTTGATGCTGTGTTTGGCATTATTTACCTACGACTCCGCTGATTCTGGGCCTTTTCATACAAACTCGAGCGATGAGGTTATCAACGGTGTTGGCGCGGTTGGGGCTTGGGTTGCCGATCTGCTATTCACTTCCTTCGGCCGCCCAGCCTACTTATTCTCAATCATGGTTTTTTTCCTGGGTTGGATGCTGTACCGCGAGCAGAAAACTCAGATCTCGCTGACCAAGATCGACTTTGGGCTTCGATTCGCTGGATTCATCGCGACGCTAATGACAAGCTGCGCGCTATCGTCGCTGCATTTTGCGCCTAAGGGTCTCCCCGAGTCAGCCGGCGGATTCATCGGTCAGGCGCTCGGCAGCTGGCTCGAAGGCGTGATGAAATTGCTCGGTGCGAGCACTTTGTTATTTTGTGTATGGGTCGCCTCCATATCACTCTTCCTGGGTATCTCCTGGATCAAGGTCATGGATGGGATTGGCGGCCGGTGCTTGCTCATTTTTGAAAAAGCGAGATTCAAGCTGGGTGAATTGCGCGACAAGGCAGAAGGGCGTCGAAGCGCGGCAGCTCGCCAGAATGTCGTCAAAGTTGAGAAGGCGCTAAAAGCCAGTCGAGCTAAACCACGGATCGAACCGATTCTGCCAACCCTTGAACCGAGTGAGCGCGCCGAAAAGGAGCGACAGGTTCCGCTGTTTGATCCACCAGCCGCCGGTGAATTGCCGCCATTGTCCTTGCTGGACGACCCGCCGGTACAGAAAGCGGGCTACTCAAAGGAGTCGCTTGAGGCGATGTCTTGTCTGGTCGAATTAAAACTCAAGGATTTCGGCATCGACGTCGAGGTGAAATCTGTTTCGCCAGGTCCTGTTATTACGCGGTTTGAATTGGACCCGGCGCCAGGCGTGAAAGTTAGTCAAATCGCTAACTTAGCTAAAGATCTGGCCCGTTCGTTGTCTGTTGTCAGTGTTCGTATTGTTGAGGTCATACCTGGAAAGTCATTTGTTGGTCTCGAAATTCCAAACGAGAATCGCCAACTCGTCACACTAGGGGAGATATTGAAGTCACGTGCATACGACGATCTTTCATCACCGCTTACGTTGGCTTTAGGGAAGGATATCGGCGGCAACTCAGTCGTCGCGGATCTCGCTCGAATGCCACATTTGCTAATTGCCGGCACAACTGGGTCTGGCAAATCTGTCGGCATCAATGCGATGGTTCTGAGTATTTTATACAAAACGCAGCCCGAACACGTTCGCCTGATCATGATCGACCCGAAGATGCTCGAATTGTCGGTGTATGAGGGCATCCCACATCTGTTGGCGCCCGTCGTCACAGACATGAAAGATGCGGCCAACTCCCTTCGCTGGTGCGTCGCCGAAATGGATCGACGGTATCGCTTAATGTCTGCATTAGGTGTCCGCAACATCGGTGGATATAACCGCAAAGTTCGCGATGCGATCGATGCAGGCGAGCCGATCAAGGATCCGATCTTCAGGCCGCCTGATTTGTTCGATGAAGATAAGCCGATTGAGCATCCGACATTGGTACCACTACCGTTCATTGTCGTTATCATCGACGAGCTGGCCGACATGATGATGATCGTCGGCAAGAAGGTGGAAGAACTGATCGCGCGCCTGGCACAGAAAGCGCGCGCGTCGGGAATTCACATGATTCTCGCCACTCAACGCCCATCGGTTGACGTGATAACCGGCCTGATCAAAGCCAATGTTCCAACTCGCATCGCGTTTCAGGTATCAGCAAAGGTCGATTCGCGAACGATCCTGGATCAGATGGGTGCGGAAAACTTACTGGGGCACGGAGACATGCTTTACTTGCCACCTGGAACGTCTCTGCCAGTCCGTGTTCACGGTGCATTTGTTGACGACAACGAGGTCCATGCTGTCGTAAGACACCTGAAGAAAAGTGGTACACCGCGGTATATCGATGAAATTCTAGATGGTCCATCAGGTCCAACCTCAGGACTGATCGGAATCGATAAATCAGATGACGATGATGATTCAGAGCAAGACGCACTCTATGATCAGGCTGTTCAGGTGGTTCTCGATACCCGTAAGGCGTCGATTTCGGGCGTCCAGCGGCGATTGAAGATCGGCTATAACCGAGCAGCAAGAATGGTAGAGGCGATGGAAGCTGCCGGAATGGTGGGTCCGTTGCAGTCAAATGGCGCACGCGAAATATTGGTCCCGACACCGGCGAAAGATGACTAGACAAATAATCTTATTGATTACTCTTGCGCTGGGCGCAAACGGCGCATTTGCTCAAGTAAGTATTGACGATCTTGGCGAAAAACTCGTCAAAGATTTCCTAACTGACGTGATTACGCTCGAAGGTCGATTTGAACAATCGCTTATCGATGCAGGAGGCGCGATCATCGAACGCACGAGCGGCACGCTGGAAATTGAAAGGCCGATGCGGTTTCGTTGGTTGTATACCGAACCGTACGAGCAATGGTTGGTGGCAGATGGTGTGAATATCTGGAGCTATGACCTCGACCTAGAGCAAGTCACTGTCAAGGCGCAGGCGGAGGCGTTAGCGAATACTCCAGCATTATTACTCGGTGGTTCCGCAAATGCTCTCGAACAATTCGATTTCGGTGGTACGACTGTCGAGAAAATTATCACCTGGGTTCGTTTGGAGCCAAAAGATAAAAACAGTGGATTTAATCGGGTTGAACTTGGTTTTATCGAGAATCAAATGCTGCGAATGATGTTCTTTGACAATCTTAAGCAAACAACACTGATTGCTCTTCATAACGTGAAGCGGAACGAGCTAATCGACGCGGCGCGTTTCGAATTCGTCGTTCCTGACGGCGTTGATCTTGTTGGCACACCAGCCGTTGCTGAAACTGCAGATCATTGATGCTGCCGCTTCGCTATGTCGGTTGGTGGCGGATAGCCAGCGTCATTCTTTTGGCATTTGTTCTTTGTTTGGCGCTGATGCCAGCGGTCTGGTTTTGGGATGACCGTTACAAAGCGCTGTCATGGTTCGATGGCGTCGACAAGTGGCTGCATGGAATTACATTTCTGATATTGGCGCTCTGGTTTGCGGGGCAGTACAGCAATCGCTCTTATTGGAGAATTGGCATTGGCTTATTGGCGTTCGGTTTCGGTATTGAGATTTGCCAGCGCATGGTGGGCTATAGAACAGCCGAGCTATACGATGTTGGCGCCGATGTGGCAGGTATCATTATGGGCCTTGCAATCGGAGCAGCGGGCGTTGGCGGCTGGTGCCTGAGGGCCGAGGAACGATTCGCTAAGCACTGACAGTGACTGACCTTTTTAGCAATGATTCAGATATAGGGCGCCCGTTAGCGGACCGGATGCGTCCGTTGACGTTGTCTGAGTTCTACGGACAACGGCACTTACTTGCCGACGGCAAACCACTGCAAAGTGCGATTACGCGAGGCCGTGTGCACTCCATGGTCTTTTGGGGGCCGCCGGGAACGGGGAAAACAACACTCGCTAGAATGATTGCCTCGACTACGGACTCTCATTTCATCGGGTTATCAGCGGTGATGGCGGGCGTCAAAGATGTGAGAGCAGCCGTAGCCGAGGCCGAGCAACATCGGCAGATGAACAATCGAAGCACCGTATTGTTTCTCGACGAGGTGCATCGCTTCAATAAGTCTCAGCAAGACGCGTTTCTGCCCTTTGTCGAAAATGGAACTTTGATCTTTATCGGCGCAACAACTGAAAACCCGTCTTTCGAATTAAACAACGCGCTGTTATCGAGAGCGCGGGTGTACGTATTGAAATTGCTGGAGGTCGATGATCTGGTCGACATAATCAAGCGAGCGTTGATGGATGAAGAGCGTGGACTCGGTGGAAGTTTTACGATTAGCGATGCGTCGATTCAACTCATCGCTGAGGCGGCCGATGGAGACGCAAGGCGCTCATTGAATTTACTCGAGTTGTCAGCTGATCTAGCTGAAGTTGGTGGTATCAGTGATGACACAGTCAAGGAGGTCGCGTCAGGAAGTAGACGTCGATTTGATAAAAAAGGGGAGTATTTCTACGATCAAATTTCGGCTTTGCACAAGTCGATTCGCGGTACCGACCCGGATGCCGCGTTGTATTGGTTGATGCGCATGCTGGATGGCGGTTGTGATCCTCTTTACATAGCGCGACGTCTGATTCGGGTGGCTTCGGAGGATATTGGCAATGCAGATCCGCGCGGCCTTCAGATGACTCTTAATGCGTGGGAAGCTCAGGAGCGCCTCGGTAGCCCCGAAGGCGAGCTTGCGATCGCACATGCGGTTATCTATCTTGCCTGCGCACCAAAGAGTAACGCGGTATACACAGCGTCCAAGGCGGCGATGGAAGGCGCCCGGCAGCATGGGTCTCTGGAGGTGCCGCTGCATTTACGCAACGCACCCACGCGCTTAATGAAGGATCTGGGCTATGGCGAAGAATATCGTTACGCTCACAACGAAGACGAGGGGCATGCGGCGGGCGAGACGTACTTTCCCGACGACATGAACTCGGTTAAGTATTATCATCCCTTGCCACGTGGATTGGAGATTCGAATCCGCGAAAAGCTCGACGAGATCGAGCAGCGTAATCAGAAAAAATAGGCAAAAAGACGCAAATGATCGATCCGAAACTACTTCGCCAATCCACCGCAGATGTTGCGGCTAACCTAGCTCGACGCGGCTATACGTTTGACGCAGCAGCCTACTTGTCTCTAGAGGAGCGTCGTAAAGCTCTGCAGATGGACACTGAGCACCTGCAAGGTCAGCGCAATAAAAGCGCCAAGAGCGTGGGTAAGGCGAAAGCGCAAGGCGAAGATATTCAGCCATTACTTCTAGCCATTAAAGATTTGGGCGACCAATTAGCGGCCTCAGAATCTGCGTTGCAGGAAGTTCAATCTCAACTCAAGGACATCGAGCTTGATCTGCCAAATTTGCTTGATGCGAGTGTTCCAGACGGCCGGGATGAAAGCGACAATGCGGAAGTTCGTCAATGGGGTACTCCGATCGAGCTGCCATTTGACGCGCGTGATCATATAGAACTCGGCGAAAACCTGGGCATGATCGACTTTGAGGCCGCGAGTAAGATTTCAGGATCCCGCTTCACCGTCATGTCCGGGCCGCTCGCTCGTCTACAGCGTGCATTGATCCAGCTAATGCTGGATACCCATACGGATAAGCATGGTTATGAGGAAAAATATGTGCCATATCTCGTCCATGCCAGCGCACTGGTGGGCACAGGAAATCTGCCGAAGTTTGAGAAGGATCTGTTTCGAACCTCCGGCGAGACACCGTACTACCTTATTCCCACAGCCGAAGTTCCTGTTACTAACTTGGCCCAAGACGCAATATTCGAAGTGGGTGAGTTACCCAAACACTTCGTTGCTCACACGCCATGCTTTCGCTCTGAGGCGGGATCGTACGGGCAGGATACGAAAGGCATGATTCGCCAGCATCAGTTCGAGAAGGTTGAGCTAGTGCATTTCGTAGCCGCCGATGAATCAATGGCAGCGCTGGAGACATTAACAGGACATGCCGAGGCCATACTGCAGAAACTAGAGCTGCCGTATCGAGTTGTCGCGTTGTGTGCTGGTGATGTTGGCTTCGGGGCTGCCAAGACATATGACATCGAAGTCTGGTTACCGGGTCAGCAGAAGTATCGCGAAATATCTTCCTGCAGCAACTACAACGACTTTCAAGCTCGACGCATGAAGGCTCGACGCCGAAATCCGGATTCTGGCAAACCGGAGCTCATTCATACGTTGAATGGTTCTGGCGTTGCGGCTGGTCGCGCGTTGATTGCCATAATGGAGAATTATCAAAATGAGGACGGCAGCATTCGGATTCCCATAGCCCTGCAGCCGTACATGGGTGGGGCGGAGTCTATTTCAGCTTAGAGCTAGTCGTAGAACGCATCTAGAAAAAAGGGCCCGTAAGGGCCCTTTCAATTTCTGACCTAATCGCGGCTTGTTAGTAATCGCAAGATGTAAAAGAACATCATCGCTATGGAAGAAAATAACGCCATTGACGCGGCGACATACTTGTCCTGCGGGTAGTGGTGCATGATATTTGAGGTGTCATACAAAACTGCGGCGCCGGCAAATCCGATCATGCCCACTGAAAACCAGGTTCCGAGGTGAAAGCCGAATGCCAGTGACGCGACAATAAGGCCGATGGCGACGAAGAACCCCCAAACCATAACCCCTCGTAAGAAAGAAAAGTCTTTGCGAGTGATCATTACGGTCGCGATTAACCCTGCACATCCGAAAACGGTAATCGTTGCGGCGTCTTCGATAATGTTGACGCCTCGCTCCTGACCGTAAAGCATGGCGTAACCTAGAATCGGCACAAACATAATGGCCCAAAGCACAACAAACATAGCAAAAGCGGCGTATTGGGCGGCCGTTGATTCGAGGCGATGCGCAACATGGCCCGCTCCCCAACTTAATGCGATGAAGCCAACCATCACCATTATTCTGCTCTGCATCATCGCTTCTGCGATCGCGTTAGCAGCTCCAGAGGTGAACAGGTAATACTCAACCGCGATGAGCGCGAAGATTGCGCCAACTACATGTGCGTAGCATTTCCAGATGAATTCAGAGCGGTCTTCGACCGCCATGGTAGATACTGGCGCCATCGAATTTATGTTGTTTTGCATTTGTGTAACTCCATTTTAACTTAGTGTTGGAATTCTAACACCAATGCTGAATTTATCGTCTGACTTTGGTTGCGGTGCCGCTACCAAGGCAACTCATACCCCTCGGCATGCCAGAAGTGGCCAGTGTTAGCGATGCTCAACTCGTCGATGCGTGCGATGAGGCCCTCCGCCGAGGTGGCTGGCGTTACACCCTGACCGTTGGTCATTTCGGTTGCGACCAAACCTGGGTGGAGGAGGGTGACGGCGATGCCGCGGGGCGTAAATTCGTGCGTGAGATTCATGCCCATTTGGTTGACCGCGGTTTTAGATGCTCGGTAACCGTAGTAGTTTCCAGACCCGTTGTCGGCGATAGAGCCAACCCGACTGGAGATGATGACCACCTTGGAGCCTTCATGGAGGTTGAGGCTAAGTGCCTCGGTAACTCGTAATGGACCTAGCGTATTGACGCGGAACTGCTCGATCATATTGTCGTAATTGATACTTCCGAATTCGTCGCGGTTAAGTATTCCAGCATTATTGATGAGTACGTCCACGGGTATGTCGGCGAGTTCGTTTTTAAGCTTTCTCACGGACTCGTCGGTGGAAACGTCGATGCCTGAAATGAGGCGGAGCCCAAGAGTAGATAGTTCATCACTGGGTTTTCGACAAACACCTATAACATTGTCGCCTCGTGCCTGAAATTGTGAAGCGAGCTGTAGACCGATACCGCGGTTGCAGCCGGTTATTAAGATTGTAGGCAAGGAATGCTCCCAATATGACCCAAATCCTTAGGGTACACGTATTATAGGGCGCTGAATTTCAGGCCTTACACGGCGGAATAAAAAAAGGCCCCACAAAGGGGCCTTCTATCTATTTGGCGGAGAGGGTGGGATTTGAACCCACGAAGGGCTATTAACCCTTGCTGGTTTTCAAGACCAGTGCATTCAACCGCTCTGCCACCTCTCCGAGTCAGGTCGAGCGCTGCGCATTGTGCTTGCAGTATCGCGCGGTTTCAACCATAACTTGCGCCTCTTTAAAGAATTTAGTGCGAATCTCCTATGGGTTTGGTGGTCTGAACCCTTGAGTATCGTATGATAGCTCCCAATATTGAAATTGAGCGTAACAAGTTAACGCGCAGCTAGACAGAACAGATGCTGGACCCTTATCCTCGGTCTGACGGCTTATAAATAAGGAAAAAAGATTGAAATATTCCTCACTTAATCGCGGATTCTCGTCTGGCAATCCAATTGCGAATCTTTTTGTCATGGTCATCGGTATCTTGACGATCGCCGCGTCTATTGTGTTCGGTTTTTTTGCTTTCGTGATCATCGGTAGCATCGTGCTTATCATGGCATCAGTCATCAGGATTCGTATCTGGTGGTTCAATCGAAAGATGTGCCGACAAGCCCCGCCCCAAAGTGCCAATAAGGCTAGTGGTACCGGTGGCGTCATCGAGGGTGAATACCAGGTCGTTCCCGACGACTCCAAGACCGAGTAAAGTCGCACTCCATGCAAAAGCTCAAGTCAAACATCGATCGCCGCCGCCGCCGACAACGCCGAATTCAAGTCGTCATTATCTACACAGCGATCGCTGTCGGTCTCGCGTGGTTTTTTGAACTACAGGCGACGAC
>CAJXYT010000029.1 GCA_913063505.1 uncultured Gammaproteobacteria bacterium
CTTTTTCAATCTTGGGAGCAAGGTGCTCCTGCATCATTCCCTTCATACGTTTATCGACTAAATCCTCAAGCTCGATACCGTCGATCAGATCGATCGGGTCAAGAACATTGCCTTTGGATTTCGACATTTTCTGGTTGTCCTGATCCCGAATCAGGCCGTGAATATAAACTTCGCGGAAGGGCACATCGCCCATGAATTTCAGGCCGAACATAATCATTCGTGCGACCCAAAAGAAAATGATGTCGAAGCCAGTGACGAGGACATTTCCGGGGTAGAACTCTTTCAACGCATCCGTTTTCTCTGGCCAGCCCATCGTGCTAAATGGCCACAGTGCAGAAGAGAACCAGGTATCGAGAACGTCATTATCCTGACGCAATGCAATATCGCCCAGATTATTCTTCTCTCGAATTTCTTCTTCGCTGTTGCCGACGAAAATATTGCCCTCATCGTCATACCAAGCCGGAATGCGGTGCCCCCACCAGAGTTGCCGGCTAATACACCAGTCCTGAATGTTGTACATCCAATCGAAGTAGGTTTTTGACCAGTTCTCGGGAACAAATTTGATACGACCCGCTTCAACCGCTTCGATAGCGGGTTTGGCAAGCGGTTCAATTTTTACATACCACTGATCGGTCAAATACGGCTCAACAACCGCATTGCTGCGATCGCCGCGCGGAATCTTCACTATATAATCTTCGATTTTTTCGAGCAGGTCGAGTGACTTAAACTTGGCGACGATCGCTTTGCGTGCATCAAATCGATCCATGCCGCGGAATTCTTCCGGCACTTCGTCGTTCATCGCGGCGTTGTCGTCAAGGATGTTGTGCATCGCCAAACCATGTCGTTTACCAATGTCATAGTCGTTAAAGTCATGTGCGGGCGTTATTTTCACGCATCCGGTACCGAATTCTGGGTCGACGTAATCGTCAGCAATTATCGGAATGCGTCGACCGACAATGGGAAGAATGATCTCTTGCCCAATAAGATCTTTGTATCGTTCGTCGTCAGGATGAACGGCGACCGCACTGTCGCCGAGCATCGTCTCAGGACGTGTGGTGGCGACTACAAGGTGTCCGTCGCTGGATGCGAGCGGGTAACGAAAATTCCAAAGACTGCCACTTTCATCTTCAGACAGAACTTCAAGATCGGACAGGGCGGTATGCAATACCGGGTCCCAGTTGACCAAACGCTTACCGCGATAAATCAGTCCTTCTTCATGCAGTTGAATGAAGACCTTCCGAACTGCGTCCGATAAGCCATCGTCCATCGTAAATCGATCACGACTCCAGTCGACTGACGCACCGAGGCGGCGGGTCTGTCTCGCGATTTTCCCACCAGATTCCTTTTTCCAGGACCAGATACGTTCGATAAATTTTTCTCGGCCCAGATCGTGCTTCGATTTCCCCTCGGTATTTAGGAGTCGCTCCACGACCATTTGAGTTGCGATACCGGCGTGGTCCATGCCAGGCTGCCACAAAGTACGGTGGCCAAGCATTCGATGAAAGCGAGTGAGCGTATCCATGATCGTGTCCTGGAACGCATGGCCCATGTGTAAGGTGCCGGTGACATTGGGCGGTGGAATTACGATGCAATACGGCGTGCCGTCGCCTTCAGGGGCGAAATAGCCTTTTTCTTCCCAGCGGTCGTAGATGCGCTGTTCGATGTCTTGCGGTTGGTATGACTTGTCCATTAGATCTTGTGCATTTCCAGTGTGTGGCCCTGGTCGCGATAAGCCGCGTACCGCTCACGGCTTTTCTGCCGGCAATTCTCTTCGGAGGTTACAAGCTCTGCAATCCGGGGAAAAGTATCTGCGAACGCCGGTATCTCGTCGCAGAGACTGATAAGAAGGTCCCGCGACTCAACAGTATTGCTACCATAACCGATCGACACGGGCGCAGGATTACCGCTGCTGACCAATTCGTGCGGAACAAAGCTGCCGTCACGGAAGGTCCACAACAACTCATCGAGTCGTTCGGCGTCCGCCTGACTCATCGTATGAATGTGGATCGTATTCTCCAACCGCCAAGCCTTTTCGGCCAGCTTGCAAGCAAGGGTGTAACGCGAATGTTCGTCGACCTTGTCGAGAACGTAAAAGTCGACTTGAGCCACGTTAACTTAGGGTAGTGCGCCGGCGCGGGACAGTACGAACTCCGACAATAAGCTTACCGGGCGTCCAGTGGACCCTTTCTGCCCGCCGGACTTCCACGCGACGCCAGCGATGTCGAGATGTGCCCAATTCATGCCGTCGGTGAATTTTCCGAGGAAACAGGCAGCCGTTACAGATCCACCTCCCGGTCCGCCGATATTGGCCATGTCCGCAAAGTTACTCTTCAACTGCGCCGTATATTGGTCGCCCATTGGCATTGGCCAGCCGAGATCTTCAGAACGTTTAGCGGCAGCGAAAATCTCGTCCTGCAGGTCGTCATTGTTTGAGTAAATAGCGCAGCGGTGCTTGCCAAGTGCAACAACGCAGGCGCCGGTCAATGTCGCGACGTCGATTAGTGCAGCGGGCTTGAAACGACGGGCATAGGTCAGCGCATCGCACAGGATCATTCGACCTTCAGCATCTGTGTTCAAAACCTCAATGGTCTGACCGGACATACTCTTGACGATGTCACCAGGCCGCGTTGCATCGCCTGCAGGCATATTTTCAACGGCCGGGACGATTATCGTCAGGTTGATATTCAGATTCATGCTGCTGATGGCTGCCATAGTGCCAATAACGCTGGCGGCACCGCACATGTCGAACTTCATCTCATCCATGCTGGCGCCGGGCTTAAGCGAAATACCACCGGTGTCGAAGGTAACGCCTTTGCCGACCAAAACGACAGGCTTGTCGCTGCCCGCGCCTTTATATTGCATGACGATCATTTTGCCGGGTTCAATAGCACCAGCAGTGACCGAGAGCAAAGATCCCATGCCGAGCTTTTTCATCTCGGCTTCGTTGAGGGCCCGCGTCGTCAATTTACCGTTGCCACTGGCCATTTTCTTTGCGGTCTTCGCAAGATAATTCGGAGTACACACGTTCGCCGGGAGATTGCCGAGATCTTTAGCCAGCGCTACACCGTTTGCGATAGCATCGCCGTGTTCAGCACCGCGTTCTGATTTCGCTGCATCGCCTCGCTTGGCAATGGAATGGCCGACGGTATTCAACGGCATTGGAGCTTTCTTGCGGCCGCTCTTCATTTGATTAAAACGATACAAGGCATCGCCCACTGCCTCGACTGAGTGTCGAGCCAGATGATAGGGACCACAATCCTTTACGGTTTCCAGTGTCAACGTGTTGAGTATTCGCTTGCTTTTGGAATCCAGAAGCGATCTCACAGATGCAGCCACGGCTTGTTTGAATCCGATAGCGTCGAGTGAGCCAGCTTTGCCGAGACCTGCAACAGCAACTCGGTCTGCTTTGACTCCCGGTACTTTATTTAACAACGTGACGCGACCGGGCGTACTTGAGACGTCGCCGGACTTAATGAGATCTTGAATGTATCTCTTGCTCGCGGCGTCGATGTCGCTTGCGCCGGCACTCAGTTTGCCGCGATTGTAGACTCCAACAATCACACAGTCGGCAGCGCGACGAGACGCTTTGCCCGTAGTGGTAAAATATTTCATAGTTTCCCTGCTTTCCTTGTTATTGCCCCGGGGCTGTCACGGACAAAATAAAAACGGTAGTCTAACCGTTTCAGCTACCCACAGCTACGCCACTCCTGGACACTGATGAACCGTATTCTTGATCGGTACATTTTTCGCGAAATCGCCATGACCTGGTTCGGGGTCACTATGGTTCTTTTGCTGATCCTACTAACAAATCAGTTTGCACGAACCCTTGGGGACGTCGCGAAGGGTAAATTACCGAAATACGCTGCATTTGACGTTATTGGCCTGTCCGTAGTGCAGTATTTGACGATCCTGATACCCATCGGACTCTTTCTCGCCACGATGCTCGCGCTTGGTCGGCTGTATCGAGACAGTGAAATGCCGGCGATGATGGCCTGCAGGGTCGGCCCCGCAGGAATCTACCGGCCTTTAGTCTGGCTCATGGTGCCCTTGGTCGTCGGCGTAGCATGGCTCTCTATCGAAGGCGGCCCGTTGGCCATGCAGGCTGTTGATCGAATTGGCGCAGAAGCGAAGAGAGATGCAGATCTTGCGAGCATTGAGCCGGGCAAGTTTACGGTCTTCGGTCCGGATCGTGCGGTGGTTTACGGGAGCCGAGTTACGCCAGAGGGCTTTCTGGAAAAAGTGTTCATGCAACGACAGTCGGAAAACGGACTGATTGAGGTTGTGCTTGCCGAGCTCGGCGAGATGGTTGAGTCTGATGATCCGGATGTCAGACTCTTGGTATTGCATGATGGGCGTCGCTATGAAGGCATTCCAGGAACAACCGGATTTCGAATAATCGAATTTGCAGAACACGGTATAACTTATCGTTTGCCGAGCCTGAAGGCGTCGGCGCCACGGGCTAAATCGATGGCTTTCATGGATTTATTTCGATCGGATGAGCTTGAGCATGTCGCCGAACTTCAATGGCGCCTCGGTGTGCCTATCTCGACCATCATACTGGCAATTCTGGCCGTGCCATTGAGTCGAAGTCGGCCGAGAGAAGGTCGATATGGGCGGCTTGCACTTGGTCTGCTGGTATTTATCATCTATCTTAATATGATGAGTGCTGCGAAGGCATGGATCGAACAGGGTACGATTTCACCCGTGCTTGGTATCTGGTGGGTACATGGCTGTATGCTGCTATTTGCTCTTGTATTACTCGGTGTGCAAAACGGTTACCACCGAAGGCTGCTTCGATGACCGGCATCCTGAGTCAATACATGCTGCGCACCATTTTGACCAGTACGGCGTTGGTCCTAGTCGTTCTCCTGGCGCTGGCGGGCTTATTTGAGTTCATTGCGGAACTTGATGACGCGCAGGGCAACTACCAGACATCACAGGCGATTCTCTACACACTTCTTCGATTGCCCAATCTCGCCTTCGAAATGTTGCCGGTCGCAGCGCTAATTGGCTCACTCCTTGGGCTGGGCGCGCTCGCCGGTAACAGTGAAATCATCGTCATGCGTTCGGCCGGACTCTCCGTTGCCGAATTATCGGGCATGGCCGCTTTTTCAGGCGCCGTGATGCTTCTTTTGACCGGCTTGCTCGGGGAGTTCATCGGGCCGCCACTGGATTTCTATGCTCGCGACATGCGAATGAAGGCCCGCTATGAACACGATAACGGTCAACTCGGAAGTGAGACCTGGGTAAAAGATGGCTCCGCATACTTGCATCTGGAGCGCGTGAATCCCGATTTCGAATTCGGCAGCCTGTACATGTACAAATTTGATGATGACCGGCTAGAATCGATCGCGGTTGCAGAGAACTCGGGTATCGATGAAAATAATGACTGGATTTTGGAAAACATTCGAGAGACACGGTTTCAACGTGACGGTGCGCAGGTTCTAGAGTCCCAACTGTCCATTGAGTCTTTCGAGATGAATTCTGGTCTGCTCGGTAGTTCGCTGGCGAAGCCTCTGAGCCTGTCGGCCCGAGAGATGCTGAGCTATATCGATTATCTGAAACGAAATAATCTCGATGCGACCAAATATGAAACAGAATTCTGGTATCGAGTTTCGCGGACGTGCACAGTACTGATCATGCCGATCCTGGCGTTGGCGTTCGTATTCGGATCTTTGCGCTCAGGTGGTGCTGGTGGTCGATTGATGATCGGAGTAATAATTGGTCTCGCGTATTATCTAGCCAGTGAGACGCTTGCCAATTCTGGTCAGGTGTTCAATCTGAATCCGATCTTTGTAACTTGGCTACCCTCAGTGACGTTGGCGATGATTACCGTGTTTGCGCTGTCGCGGATTCGTTAGCCCTCGTCTTTCGGGTAGTGCACGATATGCGTCTTGCTGATGTGATCATGCCAGGTCAGCTGGTCGACGTCCCAGAGTTGCCATAAGAATCCCAATCCGAAGGGGAGCCAAGACAATAGGGCAGCGAAGAACCGAATCGTCGCCGCGCCAAAACTTGGACGGCTGCCATCGCTATCGACGAGCTGCAGTCGCCAAGACTGCATTCCTAAAGTTCGACCACTTCGCGTCCAGAAACCGACAAAAAAGCTGAAGACCACCGCAGCCAGAATGACTTGATACAAAAGGTTGTCGTTTGTCTCGACCGGCCCACCACTGCGCGCTGCAATAAAGGGGAGCGTTGTGAGAAACATCAACGCAAGGATGAGCAGTCCGTCGTAGAGCATGGCGCTGATGCGCCGTAGTAAGCTTGTGTTTTTCATTCTATGCCTTGCTCCTTGAGTGTCAGTGCTTTGCGTTTTCCCTACCAAGCCAAAGCGAGATCACACACCATATAGCCGCGAATGGCAACATCGTGACTGAAATTATCGAGGTGGAAAATCCGACTAACGGCATGAGGCTGAAGTGGCATCAGGAGATTGACGACTCGGGCGACTATAGCTGAACGCCCAGTCACCACTCCCTACGATATGTCGGTAACACCGACCGGCTTTAGTCGACCTCGGCATCGTTCCAGTCCGCGATAACCTGGCGTGCTTCGACCTCGTCCATATCGCTTACCATGATGCGTACATTCCCAAGGGCGGGTAGGTCGCCCATTCCGCCTTGAAGATGCTCACCCTGGATGTGCGCGTCCAGCCCAGCTTGTTGTAGCTGGTGTAGGACGAGGTGAGCTTCGATGTTGCTGAGGGCGTCGAATACTTTTTTCATTCCGGGTTTACTCGCAGATGATAATCCTGATATGGAAGGGTGGTCTCTTTCGTTAGAGTATATACGGGTCAGGCTTTCTTAAAGTTGCTCGACTTCCGACTCCATCCACACAAAACGCTCTTGTAACCAATTTTTGAGGTGTTCAACCTCTTCATTGTAAGTGGCGTATACCACGGAATTAGGCCAAACGTAGGAACCAAGGGTACCCCAGATATCATCATTTCTAGCAACACTTTTTCTAAGCATTTGAGACCATTCATCAATTTTTGAGAGTAAATATTGCTCATTACTTTTAAAGTGAGTAAAACGTTCTTTAACTTTGTTAACGAATGCGGGATCTTGCATTAACCTTTCAATCCACCAATGGTAATAAACCCACCATCCTTGTGGATAGGCCGCATCTGAATAATCAACATTTCCAAAACCTAAATCAAAATCCCAGATTGGACCCATTTTAATCTTTTGGCCAGGAATGTAATGTAAATAAATGCTTGAGTAGGATTTTGCATCTTGATTTTTTGCAATCTCGTTTATCAAAAACCAATCAGCAAAACTATCGATGTCGATATACGGTAAATAACCATTCACAGGATCAGTAAAATTTACACCAAATAAAGCTGTTTCAAAATCAATAATATGATCTTTTATCAGGTTATATTGCTGATCCCCTTGAACTAGATCAGGCTCTTTTATTTGAATAACATTCTGACCTGATATTTCATTAGTTTCAAAATAAACATCATCATTATCTGTGTGCCCGTGAAGCTTGGTATCAATTCTAAGTAAAAATCCATTGTCACCTATGTCAATACGGTTTGAACCTTCTTCTACTTTTTCACTAATACGGTAGGTTCCCATGGATACGTTATTGATATGCACCTCGGCATAATGGCTATTAGGAGTCCAATCTAAATTACTTAAGTAACCCAATTCCATTGCCAGGCGATTGCGCAACATGGTTTTATCTGAATATTCAGCCATAAATAACCATCTTTTTTTCTTTGGCATACCTAAAAACGCACTGGAATCAGATAATTTCATCTGGTAAGGTTTTTTGGGATGAATACTCCAAGTTGAATGTCCTCTCCCTCGAATTTTCATTGTTACTTCAGAAATAGAATCGGTAAGTCCTTGACCGAATACTTGAACAGTTCCTTCAGTATAATCTTCTCTTTGAATGCTGACATTAGCTTCAGTGTAGATAAAAATAACTGGTAAAGAATTTATTGCTGATGAGCTTGGTTGTAATATGCTTGAAGTAGAAGTAGGTGAAAGACTGTTATCGCTAGCGCCTCCGCAACTTATGAAAAATAAAACGTTTACTAAAATAAATATTCTAATAAAAAATTTAAAGCAAGATATTTTCATATTATCCTTTATCAATGATTTATATCATTTTTGAAAAATTTAAAAATTTAATTTCTCAGTAATATTCATTTGGGCAATAAACTGAAATCAAAATCCTTAGACCCCAAAATCATCAAGCGATCTGATCACAAGGTAAGTGCGGTTCTTGGCCGAAAGCTGACGGCCTCTCGGTTGGTGAAATGGTTAGCATCTTTCGATGTTAACTCTTTGATGTGGACCCTACAAAGCGCCTATCGATATTTATGCAGAATCACTCACAACCCATAAAATACACGGAACTGTTTTGGTGGAAATTCAAGGCAATCGTGCAGATTTTGAGCGCGGCATTGAGCGCGAATAAAAAAGGGCTAGCCAAAATTGGCTAACCCTTCAGCTTGATTGGTACTCCCTAGGGGATTCGAACCCCTGTTACCGCCGTGAGAGGGCAGCGTCCTGAACCGCTAGACGAAGGGAGCAGAGTGAGCCGTCCATCTGGACGGGGCCGCTATTATACGGCCCACTCTTGAATCCTCAAGGGGATTCCAATCTTTTTTAGTATCGCCTGGGTGTTGGCTGGGCTGCTATCATGTGGTGCATTCTCTACACGTAAGCGACAGTCATTTGAAAGAAAGCCCGAAACCCGGGTCCACAGAACCACGGATCATCAAGCGCCCTGGCCATAATGTCTCGCGCAACGATATCTCCAGTGCCGCCTTAAAAGTCCTGTATCGCCTACACAAGGCGGGCTATCAGGCTTTCTTGGTAGGCGGTGGCGTGCGCGATGCCATGTTGGAACTGCATCCTAAAGATTTCGATATCGCAACTAACGCGACACCGGAAGAGATTCGCTCTCTATTCAGTAATTGTCGATTAATTGGTCGTCGTTTTCGTTTGGCGCATGTTCGATTTGGGCGCGAAATCATCGAAGTTGCGACTTTCAGGTCGGCCGCAAATCATGAGGATGATGATTCGGCTCACGATACCGAGGGTCGAATTCTGCGTGACAACGTCTACGGCACGATCGATGAGGACGTTTGGAGACGCGATTTCACCTGTAATGCACTCTATTACAACATCGCAGATTTCAGTATCTGGGATTATGCCGGTGGATTCGAGGACGTAAAGCGAAAGCGCATTGTATTTATCGGAGACCCGGCGCAACGCGTGCGTGAAGATCCCGTTCGTATGCTGCGTGCGGTCCGTTTTGCCGGCAAGCTCGGGTTCACCATTGACCACAGCGTGGTCAAGGCGATGCGAGGACACACTGCATTACTTGCGAATGTACCAGCGGCACGATTGTTTGATGAATTTCTGAAGTTGTTTCAATCGGGATTTGCCGAGCGTACTTTTGATTTACTAAGAGAGCACAATCTATTTGGCGAACTCTTCCCTGCGACGGAAGAGGAGTTGTCCAATGACGTAGACTTCTTGAAATTCACGCATGCTGCGCTTCATAATTCTGACAAACGTGTGGCGGATGGAAAATCGGTCACACCGATGTTCTTGCTTGGCGTTTTTCTTTGGTTACCCATAAAGAAGCTGGCTGAAGTGCGACGCTCGGAAGAAAAAATGTCAGAGTCACAAGCGCTGAGCATTGCGGCATATGAGATCGTGTCGCAACAGCAACGACGCATTTCCATACCGAAACGATTCACCGTTCCTATGAGAGAAATGCTCGCCTTGCAGCCACGATTTACGATGGTGCGAGGTAAGCGGGCGATGAATCTTCTGGAACATCGGCGCTTTCGGGCGGCCTACGATTTTATGCTGTTACAGTCGGAGGTCGGGCAGGCGGACGAAACTCTGGCCAAATTCTGGACTGATGTGCAAACACAGACCGAGGATGAACGTGCCGTAAGCTTTCAAATGCAGTCGGGGCAGGGGCAGGGGCAGGGACAGGACGGCGATCAGAAGCGCCGCCCACGTCGTCGTCGTCGTCGCAAACCATCTCAAGCGACGTGACCGACCATTGGTATCCCGCGTACATCGGACTCGGGAGCAATTTGGGCAACCCGGCACTTCAATTGGAGACCGCCTTTGGTCTGCTATCAGAAATTCCGTGGACGCGCCTGATTCGTCGATCGTCGTTGTATCGTTCCGAGCCTTTCGGGGGAGTGGAGCAGCCAGACTTCGTTAATGCAGCAGCAGCACTCATAACTCAGTTGTCCGCAGGTGAGCTACTGCGGGAATTACAAAACATTGAGAATAAATGTGGCCGCGAACGCGGCGATGTCCAATGGGGTCCACGCACTCTCGACCTGGATTTGCTGGTCTACTCTGATCATGAAATTGACGAGACGGATTTAATCGTGCCACACCCGGGCATTAGTGAGCGAAATTTTGTATTGTTACCGCTTGGAGAGCTGGCTCCCGAACTTCATGCTCCCAACTTAGGTCGAATCGCGAGCCTTGATACGCATATATCTGATCTGGCGGTATCCCGAATTAAATAGAGGAAAGCAGTGACCGTACGCCATCTACAGAGTGCCGTAGGATCATCGCGTTACATCGCGATCGAAGGGCCAATAGGCGTTGGCAAGACGGCGCTGGCCAGGCGCTTGGCTGACAGCCTATCCGGAGATCTGGTGCTCGAGGAATTCGAGGAAAACCCGTTTCTTGAGCGTTTCTATCGTGATGGACGGTCTGCCGCACTTCCGGCACAGATGTTTTTTCTGTTCGCTCGAGCCCGCCAAATCGAGCAAATGCGACAGTCGGATTTGTTTTCCAGTGTCCGCATATCCGATTATCTCTTTACCCGGGATCGATTGTTTGCAGAACTCAATCTGGATGCCGAGGAGTTAAAACTCTACGACCAAATAGCGGATAATTTAGCCATTGATGCACCGGTGCCGGATCTTGTTATTTACTTGCAGGCTTCTGTTGATGCCATTCTGCAACGGCTGGCACGCCGCAATTCGCCGTATGACCGATATGTTGAGCGACGCTACCTCGAGCGCTTGACCGATGCGTACTCGCGATTTTTTCACCATTATAATGATGGCCCGCTGCTGATCGTTAATGCATCGCAGATCAATCCAGTCAATAACGACGAGGATTACGCGCAGTTATTTGAGCAGATCGAGCGCACGACCAGTGGACGAAGATTCTTCAATCCTGTCACCGCGGCGCTTGCCTGATATCCTCCGGGACTATGTATACACAACTTGAACAACGCGGCATGACCGAGCCACCGGTAAATGTGTCGACTCTGCAAAAAATGAAGCATGCGAGCCAACCGATTGCGTGCATTACGGCGTATGACGCCAGCTATGCTGCACTCGTCGATACAGCAGGTGCCGATTTGGTATTGGTTGGTGATTCGCTCGGCATGGTGATTCAAGGCCACGATACGACGATTCCCGTCACAGTTGACGATATTATCTATCACTCGAAGACGGTCTCCCGTGGGTTGCGTCGAGCGTTTCTGGTTGCCGATATGCCGTTCATGAGCTACACGAAGCCGGGTATGGCGCTGGATAATGCGGTTCGCCTGATGCAGGAAGGTGGCGCCATGATGGTGAAGCTGGAAGGCGGCGATGATCAGGTTGAGATCGTTGAGCATTTGGCGCGGCACGATATTCCGGTCTGCGCACACTTGGGCCTGAAGCCGCAATCAGTCCACAAGATAGGTGGCTTCAAAGTTCAGGGTAGAGATCCGGACAAGGCGAGAGAAATGCTGGCTTCCGCAAAACGCCTGCAAGACGCAGGCGCAGATATTGTGCTGTTGGAGTGTGTGCCGAACGAGGCCGGTAAGATCATTACTGAAGCATTGGAAGTTCCAGTGATTGGGATTGGGGCTGGGCCAGACGTCGATGGCCAGATTCTGGTGTTATATGACTTGTTGGATATAACGCAGGGGCGGACGCCCAAGTTCGTCAAAAACTTCCAGGCCGGTTGCCACTCTCCACTCGCAGCTTTGCAGGCATACGTTAGTGAAGTTAAAGACGGTAGCTACCCCGGGCCCGAACACTGCTTTTCATGATAGTTGCGCAAACCAAGCAGGAACTCGACGAGCGGCTGGCCGAATGGCGTCAGCATGACGAGCATATCGCCTTGGTTCCGACAATGGGCAACCTGCACGCGGGGCATGCGTCACTCGTGGAGCTTGCACGTGAGCATGCGGAAAAGGTCGTCGTCAGTATTTTTGTTAATCCAACTCAATTCGGGGAGGACGAGGATTTTGACGAGTACCCCCGAACTCTCGAGCATGATACCCGATGCCTTAAAGGGCCTGCGGCTGATTTGATATTCGCGCCGAATATCGAAACGATGTATCCACTTGGCTTGGAGGATGCTACATCGATTTTAGTGCCGAGAATTACCGAGAACTTTTGTGGCGCGAGTCGCCCCGGACACTTCGATGGAGTGACATCTGTTGTCGCCAGATTATTTGCGTTGGTACAGCCCGATATGGCGATTTTTGGTCAGAAGGACTATCAGCAGCAGTTGGTGATTCGTCATATGTCTCTCGACCTGAATTTGCCGGTAAAGATCATCACCGGTGAGACGATGCGCGAAGATGATGGTTTGGCCATGAGTTCGCGAAATCAATATCTGGACAATGACGAACGAGCGAATGCGCCAGTCTTGTACCAGGTGTTATCAGGTGTTGCGGAAGAGTTGCAGCGCGGTTGCCAAGCCCACGAAGAGCTAGAGTCGAAGTCGGTCAAGGCGCTAAGCGATGCCGGGTTTTCTGTAGAATATTTTTCAATCAGGCGTGCACAAAACCTGCAAATTCCTGATCGCGACTGTGACGAATTAGTTGTGCTTGCCGCCGCCAAATTGGGTAACGCGCGCTTGATCGATAACGTCGTCGTTACGGTTTAGTTTGGGACGACGACGCGACTCGCATTCTTGGCTCGGTATAGTGCAGCATCAGCATCCCGAGTAAGTGATTCCAGGGTGCCATGCGCATCAAGTTCTGCTGCCCCCACCGTCGAGATTCTCACCGGAATTTGAGCCAATGAATCATCGTTTTCGTCAGTGCTTAGTTCTGAAAGGAAACTAGGTAGGGCGAGCGCGGTGCCTCAAGCTTATGGACTCTCCATCGTGACGTTATGCTGCGCGAGTGCCCACTCTACATGCTCCACAATTAAAGGTGACGTATCCTTCTGCCTTGACCTGAGCGCAACCAGTACTTCAGTTGTGGTCTCCGCATTACCGAGCGCGACTGCAATATTTCTCAGCCACCGTTCGAATCCAATTCTTCGAATGGCACTACCCTCCGTCTTCCCCAACCAGGTTGCTTCATCCCAGGCAAATAGATCAGTCAATTGCGCAGTATCCAGTCCATGACGCGGTGCGAAGTCCTCTTCCGCAGTTGGTTTCGCAAATTTATTCCAGGGACAAAATAACTGGCAATCATCGCATCCGTAGATTCGATTGCCGATGTCCTTTCGAAACTCGATCGGTATCGCGCCTTTGTTCTCAATGGTCAGATAGGAAATACAGCGTCGAGCGTCGAGGGAGTATGGTGCGACGATGGCGTTAGTCGGGCAGACATCGATACAAGCAGTACAGGATCCGCAATGCGACACTTCAGCGGCGTCGACCGGTAACGGAAGATCCGTATAGAGCTCCCCTAAGAAAAACCACGAGCCTGCATCTCTGTCGATCAGGTTTGTGTGTTTTCCGACCCAGCCGATGCCTGACTTCTCGGCGAGCGCCTTCTCCAGCACCGGTGCGCTATCGACAAATACGCGGTATCCGAATTTCCCGATATTCTCTTCTATACGCCGCGCTAGGGCTCGCAGCCGTCCTCGAAGAACCTTGTGATAGTCACGTCCGAGAGCGTAGCGAGAAATATACGCGCTGTGTCCGTCATCCAGCAGGTCTATGGCCATTGCTTGTTCTTGCGGCAGGTAGTCCATGCGGACGGTGATGACTCGTAGTGTACCGGGTACTAATTCTTGAGGTCTGCTGCGCTTGGTACCGTGGCGCTCCATATATTCCATTGAGCCGTGAAAGTTGGATCGCAACCATTCGGCCAATCGATCTTCCGCGACGGTGAGATCGATGTCCGTAACGCCGGTTTGTTGAAAGCCAAGTTCATGGCACCACGAGATGACGTCTCGCTTCAGCGATGTCATGTCGGTACTTGTGTAAGTGTCTTTCGGTATTGTCACTGTTTGATCCTTGTCAGGCACAGTATAATCGCGGCGATGCAATCACTACCCGTAAATATTTACTCAGTCGCGTCAGTTCAGCAGGTCGATCGTATTGCTATCGAAGATTATGGAGTACCGGGGTATACATTGGTGCAACGAGCTGGTGTGACCACTGTCCGTGTTGCACGAGGGCGCTCTTCGAGCGCGAATCGTTGGCAAGCTGTATGCGGAGCAAGGCAATCCCGGTATGGGTGATGCTCTTACTAGCGTTATCGCCACACTGGCAGCGCAAGGCCTAACATTATCCAAAACGGCGACTGTCGGGGGCGAACTGCACGCGCGGGCGGGCGACCTGGCTGCGCTTAACGGTGAGCGCGGAATGATGGCGAGCGATGCCATCAGCGCGCTTCGGCTCGTGGCGTATCCATGAGTCAGCTCCTAATAGATGAGGCGGCCACAATCGCATTGGCAGAGAATTTGTACAATGCGATGCCCGAAAACAAGGCTGGCTGGACGGTCTTACTTACCGGTGAGCTGGGCGCTGGAAAATCGACGTTTGCTCGTGCATTCATTAAGGCTGCCGGGCACGTTGGGCCGGTGCCAAGCCCGACGTACACGTTAATCGAGCCCTACGAGTTGCCAGCTGGAACAATATATCATATTGATTTATATAGGGTTTCTGATCCTGAGGAGCTAAGATATCTGGGTTGGAGTGAGTTGGACTGTGGATTTCGCTTGATCGAATGGCCAGATCGGGCACCGAATCTGGTGGCCGATGCCGACCTTAACGTCGAGCTTCACTATGATGGTGATTCACGCAGAGCATTAATTCACGGCCTGAGTGAACGCGGCTCCTCTTTGATTAAAAAGATTAACTAAGCTTGGTATCTCCATAATTTTGAAGTGAAAAACTTGGTTTCTTCCGCCAAATTCGTATACTGACCCGACATAATCCATCGACTACAGAATTATGTCCTGATGATCCGTACGCGACTGACACTGATATCGCTCGTTTTTTTGCTCAGCACAGCAGCAAAGGCGGGTTCGACCGTCGAAAACATCCGTGTTTGGTCGGAAAACGAGAAGACCCGTGTCGTACTTGATCTTAGTCATTCAGTTGACCACAACATCTTCACTTTGCGTGAGCCGGACCGCCTCGTTATTGATCTAAAAGACAGCCGCTTGGCTAAATCACTGGGCGCATTGCCGAAGGGTGCCGGTTCTGTGCGCTCTATTCGTAGCGCCATCCGCTCAAACGGTCAGCTGCGTGTGGTCTTAGACCTCACTAGGGGCGTTCGTTCAAAAAGCTTTCGGGCTGGGCCAAACTCTCAATACGGCGACCGGCTTGTAATTGATCTTACGCGCACCGGAAATCTACAGCCGGTCAAGCGTGCCTCCGAGGAATACCAGTCTGGCAGGGATATTGTCATTGCTATTGACGCCGGTCATGGTGGCTACGACCCAGGTGCGATCGGTCGCCGCTCAAAAGAAAAGGATCTCAATCTCGCCATTAGCAAAGAACTTGCACGTCGAATTAATGGTGAACCGGGCATGCAAGCGTTACTCATTCGTCGCAGTGACGTATTTGTTGAACTTCGTGATCGCGTTGCGAAAGCTCGAAAGAACAAGGCGGACCTGTTTGTCTCAATTCATGCTGATGCGTTTCATAATTCGCGCGCCAATGGTGCGTCAGTCTTTGCATTGAACCTTAAGGGCGCGAGCGATGAAGCAGCAAGACAGCTGGGATCGGACGCGCCGGTGAGGGTAGGTGATGTTTCCTTGCACGACAAGGAGGAAGTATTGGCATCGATCTTATTTGATCTGTCGCAGAACGCATCGCTAAGCCAGAGCTTGGATGTCGGCGCGAGGGTCAGTCGTGAGATGAGTAAAGTCACGAAAATGCACAGCAAAGAGGTGAAGCAAAAGTCACTACTGGTGCTAAAGGCCGCCGATATGCCGTCGATTCTGATTGAAACTGGCTTCATTTCGAATGCCGCTGAAGAAAAGAAGCTCAGAAACAAGAAGCACCAAGCGCGTCTAGCTGGTGCTGTATTGGCTGGCATTCGAAGCTATTTCTACACAAATCCGCCGGATGGTACGCGGATAGCGATGGACGTGCGTCGCACACCGTCGAGCCAGGTGCGTCATATGATTAGCAGCGGCGACACGATTTCTCAGATCGCCGAGTACTACAACGTTAGTTCCGCGGCGATTCGTCGCGTAAACAAGCTTTCAACCGACAAGATTCGTGTCGGTCAGGCGCTCAGCATTCCAGTATTC
>CAJXYT010000030.1 GCA_913063505.1 uncultured Gammaproteobacteria bacterium
ATATATGGCGCGATATCGGGTTATATTGGCGGTCGTTTGGATAGCTTGATGATGCGGATTGTGGATATTTTGATCGCTATTCCGTTCATGTTTGTGCTGATCCTTTTCTTGGTGGTGTTTGGGCGATCCATCCTGATGATATTTGTGGGCATCGCGCTGTTTAGCTGGCTTGGCATGGCGCGGGTAGCGCGCGGCCAAACCATGACGCTTAAAAATAAAGAGTTTATCGAAGCTGCACGGGCCACAGGGGTGTCACAGCTCACCATTGTTATTCGTCACATCGTGCCAAATTTGCTCGGTATTGTGATTGTCTACGGCTCACTGATGATCCCAGGGTTCATTATGGCAGAAAGCTTTATTTCCTTTCTTGGCCTTGGCGTACAAGAGCCCAATACAAGTTGGGGTGCACTGATTTCCGAAGGCGCGGGCACCATGACCTATGGCACGTTCTGGCAGCTTGCCTTTCCTTTGTCTTTCTTCACCGTCACGATGTTTTGTTTTTATTTTATTGGCGATGGTCTACGCGACGCGTTTGATCCCAAAGATCGATAGGGGGTCACAATGACATTACTTAAGGTGGAGAATCTTTCGGTTGAATTTCAAACCAATGATGGCGCTGTGCAGGCGGTTAAAGATCTGAGCTTCGAGCTGGAAAGAGGTCACTCTTTGGCAATTGTCGGGGAAAGCGGGTCCGGAAAATCGCAAACCGCTTTTTCGATCATGGGGTTGCTGGCCGAGAATGGGCGTAGCAGCGGCCGGGTTCTAATCGAAGGAAAAGACATCCTCAACCTATCAACCTCTGAGTTGAATACATATCGTGCAGAAAAAATGGCAATGATTTTTCAGGATCCAATGACCTCACTCAATCCGTATTTGCGAGTGTCAGAGCAGATGGTCGAGGTTTTGGTACATCATCGGGGGATGCAAAAATGGGAGGCTATGGCGCGGGCCATCACGATGCTGGATGCTGTGCGCATACCTGAGGCTAAAAACCGTGTACATATGTATCCGCATGAATTTTCCGGTGGGATGCGGCAGCGGGTGATGATCGCGATGGCACTTCTGTGCGAGCCGGAGTTGCTCATCGCTGATGAGCCGACAACAGCTTTGGATGTCACCGTGCAAGATCAAATTATGTCCTTGCTGGGTGACTTGCAAAAAGAGTTTCAAATGTCGCTGGTACTGATCACCCATGATCTGGGCGTGGTGGCCCAAAGCTGTGAAAAGGTTTTGGTGCTGTATGGGGGGCAATTGATGGAATATGATGACATCAAGCCGCTATTTGCCAGTCCGAGCCACCCCTATACTCAGGCACTTTTATCAGCGATCCCCCGACTGAATCAAGGCGATGAAGAATTAAATGCCATTCCTGGGGACCCTCCTAATATGATGAATATGCCTAAGGGCTGCCCGTTTTCGCCGCGTTGTGCGTATGTTGCAGAAAATTGCAGAACAGACCGCCCGATGGTTGCGCCCAGTGGCAGCGGTCTGCGTGCCTGCCACAAACCCAAAGGGGAGTTTGTATGACGGCGCCTGAACCCATTCTATCTGTGCGTAACCTATCGGTGGTATTTGATGTTGCCCGCCGCGGTGCAATGCCTTGGACGCCAAAGGACAAACTTAGGGCAGTGGATAACATCAGCTTTGATCTTTATTCCGGTCAAACCCTTGGGGTAGTCGGGGAAAGCGGCTGCGGCAAATCCACTTTAGCGCGTGCCATTATCCGTATGCTGCCAGCCGAGACCGGTCAAGTACTTTGGCTCGGGCAGGATTTGCTAACCACAACCGATGCTGCGATGAAAGAAAAGCGCCGCGATCTGCAGATGATTTTCCAAGACCCGCTGGCCTCGCTTGATCCGCGGATGACAATTGGTGAAATCGTTGCCGAACCACTCAAGACCCACCTTCCACAAATGAGCAAAAAAGAGCGCGCCGCAGAAGTGCGTCAAGTACTGGAGAAAGTTGGGATTTTGCCCAATTTGATCAACCGCTATCCACATGAATTTTCCGGCGGCCAATGCCAGCGAATCGGTATCGCAAGGGCATTAATCATCAACCCGAAACTGATCATCTGCGATGAACCGGTCTCGGCACTGGATGTCTCCATTCAGGCGCAGGTGATCAATCTATTAATGGAGCTGCAGAGCGAACTGGGGCTATCATTGGTTTTCATTGCGCATGATCTGAGTGTGGTAAAACATATTTCTGATCGGGTGATGGTATTGTACTTGGGAAATATAGTGGAATTTGCCAGCAGCGAAGATTTTTATCGTCGCCCGTTACATCCCTATGCGCAAGCGTTGATTGCCTCTGTGCCAGTGCCAGACCCAACGGTGCCGAAAAGACCACAAGATGAGTTGATTGCGGGTGATTTACCATCGCCAATCAATCCGCCCTCGGGCTGCGTTTTTCGTACCCGATGCCGTCACGCAACAGATATTTGCGCAGAACAAAAACCTACACTAGATACAACAAATGAAGACCATTTGGTCGCCTGTCATCATTGGCGACAGATCAATGCTAGATAAGCGTAATATACAATCTGCTCCACATTCACACTCGCCCACACCAATGGTGTCGAATCTTTGCTTTAGCTAAAGCAACACTGCTGCACTCTCCTCCTTAGGCGTGAATAAATGAGAGATCAACAAGAGTCTGGTTTTTTGCAATCCATGATTTGCTTCGGCGGCGTCATCGTGATTGTCATCGTCGGATTGCTGTGGCTTGGAATCAACCTACACAGTCTGCTACTGATTGCACTCGTTTGGGTCGCAGGCCACTCAGTAGGTCTCGGTTTCGACTTCCCGGCAATCAAATCCGCGATGATCTCCGGGATAGAGAGGGGCCTCGGCGCCATCTTTATCTTTTTTCTAATCGGCGTTTTAATCGCCGCGATGATCGAAAGTGGAACGATCGGTGGCCTCATCTACTATGGCGTAGACATCCTGCATCCGAGCATTTTCCTGCCGGCTGGTTTGGTGCTGTGCAGTCTCATGTCACTCGCAACGGGCACGGCATGGGGAACGATAGGCACCATTGGGGTTGTCCTAATGGGACTGGGTGATGTGTTAGGCATTCCACTGCCACTAGTCGCCGGCATGGTCGTCTCTGGTGCAAGCTTCGGCGATAAGATGTCGCCCGTGTCGGACACGACCAATCTCGCTGCCATGAGCGCTGACACGGATCTCTACTCGCATATCAAGTCGATGCTGTACACGACCGTTCCCACCTACGTTATTTGCCTTATCATTTATACAGTTATTGGGCTGAATTACAGCGGACAGACGCTCTCCGCACAGGAATTGATCGACCTAAAACAGCACATCGCAATCGAGTTCTCGATCGGCCCGCTCACACTGCTACCGCTGATCGTACTGCTTGCTCTCAGTCTTAAGCGAGCACCGGCGGAAGTCAGCATGCTGGGCAGTGTCGCTATCGCAATCGTGCTCGCCATCGTCATGCAAGATCGATCCATATCTGAGGTGCTAAACAGCTTACACAGCGGTTACACCTCAAACACGGGGCTCGAGCGCCTCGATGTGATCCTGACGCGTGGTGGCATACAAAGCATGATGTGGACTATGTCAATCGCACTGCTTGCGCTGTCGCTCGGCGGTCTGCTCGATCGTACAGGCTTCGTTCGGGTGCTAATGAGTGGAATGCTTGTGCGCATCAAGCGCACCGCAAGTTTGATGGCAGCCACGATTAGTGCTGGCATCGTCAGCAATATGAGTATGGGAGAGGCATATCTTTCCATCATCTTTGGCGGGCAGATATTCAAGAAATCCTATGAGGAGCATAATCTCGAGAAACACATGCTGTCACGAACCCTCGAGGAAGGCGCAACGCTCAGCACAACGTTGATTCCATGGACGACTTCCGGTGCGTTCGTTACGGGAGTTCTCGCTATTTCACCGTTGGATTTTGCCCCATGGGCATTTTTTAACTACATAAACCCCTTATTGTCCATCATCCTTGCTTATATGGGCTTTGGGATATTTCGGCAGCGCACATAATTTATATTCTTTGGGTTTATGCAAATAATTCATAGACCTAGTATCAGCAATTTTGCCTATAAATTAGAAGAAATTATGGCCTCTATAGGTATTACTTTAAACAACCAAATCTATTTTTATCTGCTCACCATCACCAAAAATTTTCTTGTAACGATTTATTTCTTCTTTGGAGCCCATCGCTTTATTAGGATTATCTGACAATTTCACTGTTTCTTTTCCGTTTGCGGCTGTTGCCTTGCAAACTAATGAAAAAGGATCTAAAGCTTTATCTGGCACAAGACCTCTGAAATCGTTTGTCATTAATGTACCCCAACCAAACGCTAATTTAGCTTGATTTTTAAATTTATTATTTAACTCCTTTATTTTAGGCACATCTAAACCGTCAGAAAATATAAGCAACTTTTCTTTTGGATTCTGACCTCTTGATTTCCACCAATCAATTGCAATTTTGGCACTTTTAATAGGATCACCAGAATCCACTCTTATTCCAGTCCAATCACTCATCCAGGGAGGTGCATTTTCTAAAAAATTTTTAGTCCCAAAAGTATCTGGTAAGAGAATTAAAAGATTTCCATCATGTTCTTCTTGCCAGTCCTGAAATACCTTATATGGAGATTGGATAAGTTCGGAATTATTTTTCGCTAATGCAGCATAAATCATCGGAAGCTCATGACCATTAGTACCGATAGCTTCAACTTCACGCCTCATTGCTATTAAACAATTAGATGTACCTGCGAAGTTTGATCCAAGGCCTTCCTGCATTGCCTGCACACACCAATCTTGCCATAGGAAAGAATGGCGTCTCCGAGTACCAAAATCTGCAATTGATAATTGGCCTAGATTATTTAAATTTTTAATTTTCTCCCAAAGTTTTGTCATCGCTTGAGCATATAATACTTGTAGCTCAGATCTGCCCATATCGCGTAAGACCGCTCTACTACGCAATTCCATAATAATTGATAATGCTGGAATCTCCCAAAGCATTACCTCAGGCCAACTACCCTCAAATGAAAGCTCATATTGGTCGCCAATGCGCTCCAAATGATAAGGGGGAAGCTTTAAATTTTCGAACCATTCCATGAAGTCAGACCTGAACATCTGTTTTTTTCCATAAAATGTATTACCCCTTAGCCAAGTACTTTCTCCCCGAGTCAGTCTTAATGTGCGAACGTGGTCTAATTGCTCTCTAAGCCTCCCTTCATCGACTAACTTAGCGATAGGAATGTCATCAGACCTATTAATCAGGCTAAAAGTTACTTTAGTGTTTGGTTTATTTTTAAATATTGATTGGCACATTAATAATTTATAAAAGTCGGTATCCAATAAAGACCTTATTATTGGATCAATCTTCCATTTTCTATTATGAACTCGTGTAGCTATATCAATCATAGCTGCCCTCCAGAACGTGAGAGTGTCTTATAAAACTAAAATTTATGGATCGAAAAATCTTGCCATTAATCATCATGTTTGATCATCGATAGGTACTGCGCAAATCAATTTCTGATTACTCGGTGCCCGGTGATCTCAACTATGCGGAGTCTATCAGCAAAATACTCGGGCAGAGGCACCCCTCGCTCATCCTTATTGAGCTTTAATAAGGCATTGTATGCCATCTAGTAGATGCCGATTGACATGGCTATACCTGTGGTCTAATTTCGCCTGCAGATGGTGCTCCAGAGCGTTGGAGCTAAGAGGGAATCCGGTGCAAATCCGGAGGTGTACTCGCAACTGTAAGCTAGGAGATGTCGGCCAGTCGAGCCACTAGGAATTTCATTCCTGGGAAGGCGGCCAACATTAATGATTAGTAAGCCAGGAAACCTGCCATCGCGTCGTTCGTCCGAGGTCGAGATAACCTTTAGGGCCGGATTCACATTTCCCCGTGAAACGACAAATTTTTGGCTCGTCGCACTGTGCAAGCAGTGGTTGCCGTAATTAGTCGTTTCAAATCAGTCCGAGGTCGACGTCCGGGCTATTGGGAAATTCAAATATGTTTAAAAAACTTAGTATTTTTTGTCTTGCTGCGCTCACCAGTGCTGGCGTGGCATCTGCAGAAGAATCTTCGATTACCGAACCGGCTGAAAACCTCATCGTTTATGGCGTGCGGCTCCAACAGCCAGCAACAGAAGTTGGCTCGAGCGTGTCCATATTGACGGCCAGCGATATTGAAGCGCTGGGTTCAAACTATGTGCTCGACGCGATCTCAACTCTACCCGGTGTAACAATCAACCAGAATGGTCCATTTGGTGGAATGGCCACGGTGCGTATTCGCGGGGCATCGAGCGAACAAACACTCATCGTCATTGATGGTGTTATTGCCAATGATCCGACCTCCCCTGGCGGTGGTTTCGATTTTTCAAGAATGGATCCGTGGAATATCGAACGCATCGAAGTATTGAAAGGTCCACAATCGACCCTGTGGGGAACAGATGCTATGGGTGGTGTAGTCAACATTGTTACGAAGCGCCCCGAAAACGGATTCAGCCGCAGAGCGTTTGCACAAACCGGATCATTCAACACATTTCGAGGTGGCGCGGAGTTTAGTGCAGCCAGTGACCGTTACGACTTTCGCCTTGCGGCAACCAACACCTCCTCCGACGGTATATCGAAAGCTGACAAGATCAACGGCAATACAGAAAAAGATGGATACGACGCCAGTACAGTCCATGCCGCTGCCGGAGCCAAGCTCTGGGGTGACGCTCGCTTGCAAGCCAATGTCCTGTGGACCAATGCAGAATCTGACTTCGACAGTTTTTCATTCGGGGCACAAGGCAATGTCGGCGACGGTGACGAATCCAGCAAGACCGAGGAAGTCGCAGCCAATCTCAAGCTGCTATTGCCTTTGCTCGACGGCAAGCTCGAGAATGTATTCCTCGCTGGATATTCAGACATCGATAGAAGAAGCTTCAATGGAGGGCTTCCGAGCTTTTCAAGTAAGGGCAACCGAAAAACCTTGCGTTATCAAGGTACGCTGAACATCAATGAAAGCAATCGACTGGCATTCGGCGCTGAACAGGAAGAAAACAAAGCAAATGGCGATAGCATCATGATAAACGGCCTGTTTTCCTTGTACGAACTTCGAGCCCTGGATTCTCTGATCATCAGCGCAGGTGTACGACGTGATAACCATGAGCGCTTTGATGCCGTCACAACAGGACGGCTTGCGGCAGCTTTTAATCCGCATGATCAGATCACATTGCGTGCGAGTTGGGGCGAAGGCTTCAAATCGCCCACTCTTTTTCAAACAACCTATTTCTGCTGCGGCGCGACTACGCCGAATTCGAACCTGAAACCTGAAACCTCTGAAGCTTTTGACGTTGGTATAACGCTTCGAACCACCGATGCGCGTGGAGAGATCGGGTTAACTTACTTCGACCAGGACACTACAAATCTCATCAACTTTTCGTTCGATATTGGTGGATACGAAAATATCGCATCGGCAACATCGTCAGGTATCGAGGCGAATAGCCATTATCGTTTCACAACGTGGCTTGATGCAGCTGTCAGCTACACTCACATTAATGCTAAAGACGGCACTGGGGCGCCGCTCATTAGGGTGCCCAGGCACTCAGGTAATTTGATTCTCTCGTTCAATCCGGACGGCCGCCTGAGCGGTACTCTACAGATCAAATACAACGGTGAAGAAAAGGACCCGAACGGCGTTGTCGATTCATGGTCGCGAGTTGATATCGCAAGTCGCTATGCCATTAGCGACAGTGTGGAGATATATGCGCGAATCGAAAACTTATTTGACGAGCAATATCAACAGATCGTCGGCTATGGAACGCCCGGAATTTCCGGTCATCTCGGCGCATATCTGAGTTTTTGATCAACCCATGAAACCTTTTGCCATCGCCGCTACAGTGCTTGTAATTTTCGCACACAACGCAACAATTGCGGCTCCGGATGCGGAACGAATAGTCAGTCTCGATTTCTGCGCTGACCAATACGTTCTTAAAATGTTGCCACGCTCGAGAATCCTCGCTCTGTCACCTAATGCGGGCGAGTATTTTTCCTACATGCGTGATAGCGCTACCAATATCCCTACAGTGCGACCCGTTGCTGAGGATGTACTCACTCTCAAACCCGATCTAATAATTCGCTCCTACGGCGGTGGTCCGCATGCCAGCAGATTTTTCGAGCTTGCGGGTGTTTCAGTATTGCAGGTTCCGTTTACTAATAGTTTTGAAGATATTCGTAGCACGATACGACATATTGCAGATGGTCTTGGAGTAGCACAAAAAGGCGAGGAAATTATTTCTACGATGAATCGTCGTCTAGAGAATATTCGCAAATCGGACTCAAAACGAATGGCGCTTTATATGACGCCGACGGGCGTTACCAGCGGGCCCGGTACACTCATCCACGAAATGTTCCAGGCGGCGGATCTCGGGAACTTCCAGCGCCAGCCAGGATGGAGATCAATTCCGCTGGAGCGCCTCGCATATGAGCAACCCGCCGTAATCGCTGCCGCATTTTTCACCGCAGAAGAAAATTATCCGTCTATGTGGAGTCCTATGCGTCATCCAGTGGCGAAGAAGCAGATGATCGATCAGCCGACCGTCATGTTACAAGGTGCTTGGACAGCCTGCGCCGGTTGGTACTTGCTGGATGCGATTGAAGCCCTAGCGAAAAGCGCGGCCACGGACGACAGTCGATGACGTCGCGCCAACTTAATCTATCACTGCTTGCCAGCTGTATCGTCGCGATCGCTGCAGCCTGCACTTTAGGCTCAACGCCAATGGAATTTTCTCGGGTCTTAGCTGCTCTATTTGGGCAATCGTCTCCCGCGGACAGCGTTGTAATTTGGCAAATCCGACTTCCAAGAGCTCTGTCGGCCTTTATTGTCGGAGTAGCACTCGGAGCGAGTGGCGCAGCCTTACAGGGCTTGCTGCGCAATCCATTGGCAGAGCCCGGCGTATTAGGCGTGACGGCAACAGCTTCTTTGTCGGCGACATTCGCCCTGTATTACGGTTTCGCTGCAAGTTCGCCATTCTTGTTGCCTATCTACTCCATCGCCGGTGCCCTCGTGGCAACTGGGCTATTGGCGGCCGCAGCAATTCGCGTTAAGTCAGTGGTGACATTAATCCTGATCGGTGTCGGTCTCTCAAGTTTTTCAGCAGCAGTGATGTCGCTACTGCTGAATCTCGCGCCAAATCCATTCTCTTTGTCAGATATGATCAACTGGCTGCTCGGCTCAGTTGCTAATCGAAGCTTTGATGACATTCTGGTCGTGACCCCCTTCATGATTGCTGGCTTCGGAATTTTGTTCTTCACACGCAGAGGACTATCTGCGTTGACGCTTGGCGAGGAAGCGGCGAGCGGAGTTGGCCTCAATCTTCGCCAACAGCGCATAGCGGTAGTGCTCGGCGCGGGTCTGGCAACTGGAGCATCTGTGGCATTGGCCGGCGCTATCGGATTTATCGGCATTGTCGCGCCTCACCTTGTGCGGCCAATCGTTCACTACGATCCGGCCCGAAGTTTAGTACCCAGTGCATTATTGGGTGGCTTAATACTCGTCGTCGCCGATATCAGCGTGAGACTGCTGCCAACAACGTCAGAGCTGAAACTCGGTGTTGTCGCGGCCATTATCGGTGCCCCAGCATTCATCTGGATCGCGATCCAGCGGCGCGTGGTTTATGACTAAGCTCGTCGCTCATAAAGCTAGCTTTGAGGTCGCTGGCACTTCGATCCTTCGTGATGTCACGGTTTCACTTCAGCCCGGCGAATTAGTTGCGATACTTGGCCCGAACGGCGCGGGAAAAACTTCATTATTGCGTGCCTTGATGGGACTGACCAAGATAAGCAGCGGCTCGGCGGAACTCAACGGCGTGACGTGTTACGAGATGGCACCGCAAGATCGTGCAAGGCTCGTCTCCTACTTGCCACAACGCCGACCATTGGCCTGGCCAAACAGAGTGATAGACGTCGTTGCACTCGGGCGATTCGCTCATGGCGCTGCGCTCGGTCGACTGAACCCTGAAGACGCAGCGGCTGTCGCGGATGCTATCACCGCCTGTGACCTCAATAAACTTGCGGAGAGAGCCACCACTACCCTGTCTGGCGGCGAACTTGCAAGAGTCCACTTCGCCCGCGCTATTGCCGCGAAGACTCCCCTGCTGGTAGCTGACGAACCGGTCGCGGAACTTGATCCTCGCCATCAGATTCGTATCGCCGACTTACTCCGACACTATGTCGATGACGGTGGCGGCGCCCTAGTTGTCCTTCACGAAATCGCTCTCGCCGCTCGCGTAGCCGATCGCTTGGTTTGGATGAAGAGCGGTCGCATTTTCGCTGAGGGAACACCCGCCGAAACGCTGACGTCGCAGATGATGGAGGACGTCTACGGCGTTCGGGCACATGTCGGAAATGACGAACACGGGTTTGATGTTCGTATAGAGGGTACTGCATGACGGCTAGGCCCCCTGATAATTTAGGGAACTGGGCTTCACGATGTTGGTAAATCACTTGTTTTGGCCAGCCTTTGTCTCATTGCCACCAGGCGTGGCTGAAAGGTCGCGCCAGTTAAACCGCAGAACATGCCCACCAACGCTGCTGCGCTCGTTGGTGGTGGTGCAATCAGTCTTTACTTCCTGCTCAGATTGCTCGGTGCGTCTGTTACTAGCCGAATGGGTGCGTCTTGATAATCGTCTGTTCCCGGTCAGGCCCAGTTGAAATGATATCGACTGGCACACCAGCAAGCCCTTCGATTCGCGCGAGATAATCACACGCCTTTTGTGGCAAATCGTCAAAGTTGGTAACTCCAACGGTAGATTCCTGCCAACCTGGCCATTCTTCATATACTGGCGCACATTCTGCAAATTGATCCAGTACGGCTGGCAACCCAGGTATCGCTTTACCGTCAATCGTGTAACCGACGCAAATTTGAATGGCCTCCAAGTCGTCAAGAACATCCAGTTTAGTCACGCATAGGCCAGACACGCTGCTGTTGATAATCGAGCGACGCAATGCAACTGCGTCAAACCAACCACACCGACGAGGCCGGCCTGTTGTCGCACCAAATTCGGCGCCAACTCTTGCCAAGTGCGCACCTTGGTCATCGAATAATTCGGTTGGAAACGGCCCGGCGCCGACTCGGGTTGTGTAGGCCTTTACTATGCCGAGGATGTAATCAAGATTACGGGGACCAATACCTGTGCCCGTACTCGCAGCCGCCGCAACCGTATTAGACGACGTTACGTATGGGTAGGTACCATGGTCGATATCCAAGAAGCTGCCTTGCGCGCCCTCAAACAGGATGCTCTGGTTCGAGTCCGCAAGGTCCTGAAGAACCTGTGTAACGTCGGTCGTTATTGGCGCGACAATCTCAGCATATCCCAACGCTTCGTCGAGCGTCTTTGTAAAGTCTACGGTTTCTGCACCGTAGTATTTCTTCAGCAGGAAGTTGTGATAGTCGAGAATCTCCTCAAGCTTACCTGCAAAGGTCTCGGGAACTAAAAGATCAGATAGCCTCAATGCCCGCCGTGAAACCTTATCCTCATAAGCTGGCCCAATTCCGCGACCCGTCGTGCCAATAGCGCTGGAACCTCTTGCTTTTTCTCTGGCCGCATCGAGTGCAGCATGTGACGGCAATATCAGTGGGCATCCCGGACTGACCCTGAGGCGCTCGTAAACGGGAACACCACTTTCGATCAACGCGTCAGCCTCGGTAATAAGGGCATCCAACGCCAAAACAACGCCATTACCAATAAGGCAACTAACGCCGTCACGAAGAATACCCGACGGGATCAGGTGCAGCACGGTTGTTACGCCATCGATAACCAATGTGTGGCCCGCGTTATGACCCCCTTGGAATCGGACGACAGCGGCAGCGCGCTCCGTTAAGAGATCCACAATTTTTCCCTTGCCTTCGTCACCCCACTGGGTACCGATGACAACTACATTTTTTCCCATCGTATTTTGCTCTTTAGCCGCGCATCAGAAATAGAAGTATTAGTCCGACGATCATGACCACAAGACCGACCGTCCGGATGTGATTGTCACCCAGTTGTAAAATTTCCGCCACCAGCTCGCGGTATTTTCGAGGCGACAGAAATGGCAGCATGCCCTCAATAATAAGGACAAGTGCCAACGCCGTGAAAATCTCAGTAGCTATTGATTGCCTCTCGACTGATTCAGGTACTGGAAGAACTCATTGTTCGGATCCAAAATGAGCAAATCACCTGCCTTACCCATCGACTTCTTGTACGCATCGATGCTGCGATAGAACGAGTAAAACTCCGCATCCTTAGTATAAGCATTGGCATAAATTTCGGCGGCGCGGGCATCACCGATTCCGCGAATGATTTGGCTGTCTCGATATGCATCAGCGAGAAGGATGGTTCGATCCTTATCCGCTGTCGAGCGAATGAGTTCAGCGGCTTCCCGACCCTCTGCTCGCGTTTCAGCGGCGACTCGCGCACGCTCCTCTCGCATCTGATTGTAAACAGAGTTGCGGACTTCAGATACGAACTCGACCTGCTTGACGCGAAAGTCGACAAGTTCCACACCGAGCCCCTGCGCCGTTTCCGTCGCATTGGCAAGCATGTCTCGCATTAACTCAACTCGTTCTACTGAAATTGCTTCGACGATAGTGCGCTTACCAAACTCGGTAACAATAGAGTTCTTGATGATCTCACGTAATCTATCCATAGCAACGCCCTGTGAGCCACCGGTCGATGTATAGAACGGCACCTCATCAACGATTTGCCACTTAACAAAGTAGTCGACTGTCATTGCCGTACGCTCGAGCGTGAACACACGCTGTGGTGCGTCGTCGATTTTCAGTATGCGACTTGGAAATTTGCGAATAGTCTGTATGAGGGGCCACTTAAAATGCAGGCCTGGCTCAAGTTTAGCTTCAACAACCTCACCGACCTGTAACTTAATCGCGAGTTCTCGCTCATTAACCGTATATGCGGAAAGTCCAAGTGCGACGAGACTGAGGCCGAAAATTATGGCTACTGGGAATCTTAAGTTACTCATTCGCGGGTCCTCCTTTCACGACTTTCTTCCGCTCGACTAGCAGGTGCGGAGTCGAATAATTGCAGTTCCAGATCACCGGTTCGTGACACATTGCTATTCGCAGCTCCGCTATTGGACTGACGCATTAGCTGATCAAGCGGCAGATATAACAAGTTTCCACTGCCCTTAGAATCAATAATAACCTTATTGGTCAGGCTGTAAACATTCTCAATTGCATCAAGATACAGTCGATCGCGCGTAACACGCGGCGCCTTTTGATACTCGACGAGCAGCGCCTCAAAGCGTGATGACTCACCCACGGAATCCGCTATCACTCGGTCTCTGTACGCCTCAGCATCTTGCAGCACACGCTGCGCAGCACCGCGTGCCCGCGGAATAAGGTCGTTCGAGTATGTTGTTGCTTCCAGTTGGTACCGGTCACGATCGTTTCGAGCTTTCTGTGTATCGTCAACTGCTTCTTGCACGGACTTGGGGTAATCAACGACATTCAGGTTGATCGACGTAACAGTCAGGCCTGTACCAGCGCCGTAATTCGCCAGGGTCTCCTGCAACTCATCCATCGTTCGCTCCGGAATTTCTTCACGCCGCTTTCCGATCAATAAATCGAGAGAGCTCGTTCCGACCACTCCACGAAGCGCACTTTCGGTGACGTCCTGCAAAGTGATGTCCGGATCGGCGACCTCGAAGCTGTACAGGACCGGATCGGTGCGACGGTATTGCACAACGATGTCGATGAACACGTACTGCTCATCGGCCGTGAGCATTTCAGTGCTAAAGTTGTAATCGTTCACTTCCTGAATATTGACAATATCAACCGTCTCAATCGGGAAAGGAAGATGCCATCGCAAACCAGCCGATGAGGTTTCCGTATAAGCGCCAAACCGCTGCACGACAGCGCGCTCCGCTTCATCAACCCGATAAAACCCCGTAAGACCCCATGCGATAACCAGCATGATGATTAATGCATATCCGCCATAAGCGCTGCCGCCACCACCACCACCACCAATAATGCTGTCAAAACGCTTTTGCCATATACGCGCTATTTGATCGAGGTCATTTGGCTGGTCGCCGCCCCGTTTCCATGGGTCGTGACCATTGCCTGAGTCGTTGTTAGCCATAATTTTTATTGCCTTCCAATTGATCCGTTACTTAGTTCCATTTGAAGATTTTCATGCTTTAAGAATCGCCGCAAGTCTTTTTCAGCCATCCGTAACATCAGCCTCCAGCTACCATCTTCCTGCACTTCTTCATTAATGACAGCACCGAGCTCAAATAGTTTGGCTCGTTGACGCCCTTCTGACGGTTGCAGATAGATAGTTCGTTCCGTTTTTTTCTGCCTCAAGCGATTCGCGATTGCATCTTTCAGCAACGGCAGACCTTCGCCAGTCACTGCTGACAGCCAAACCGCACGACCTTCGCCTTTACTATTGGTCGTCGCCCGTGGCCGACGATCCATCTTATCGATCTTATTGTACACGCGTATTTGCGGAACTTTGTCTGCATCCAGCTGATGCAGAACTGAATTCACCTGACGTACCCGGTGCCACCGGTTGGGGTCGCTCGCATCAATGAGATGCAGGATTAAGTCCGCTTCTCGTGCCTCTTGTAACGTCGACTTGAATGCCGCAATAAGCTCAAGCGGCAGATCCCGTACGAAGCCAACTGTATCGGCCAGCACAACGTGCTCTCCCTCTGGCAGATCAAGGCGACGTACCGTGGGATCTAGGGTCGCAAACAGTTGATCCTGAACATAAACACCTGCATCGGTTAGCGCATTGAACAGCGTTGACTTTCCCGCATTGGTATAACCGACTAATGCAACCGTTGGAATATCCGCTTTCAGGCGATTTTGCCGGTTCATCGAGCGACGTATGCCTACCGTTTCGAGGCGATCATTCAATTGTCGAATTCGCGCACCGATCAGGCGCCGATCAGTTTCCAGCTGAGTTTCACCTGGGCCGCGCAGCCCAATACCGCCTTTCTGGCGTTCTAGGTGAGTCCAGCCACGAACCAATCGCGTAGAAAGATGCTTGAGTTGTGCCAGCTCTACCTGCAGTTTGCCCTCAAAGCTACGTGCTCGCTGGGCAAAGATATCGAGAATCAGACCCGCGCGATCCAAAACGCGGCACTTCAGTTCTGCTTCCAGATTTCTTTCCTGGCTCGGCCGGAGCGACGCGCAGGAAATTACCAGCTCGGCATCGTTCTGCCGAATCAAGATCTTGAGATCCTCAAGTTTCCCTTTACCGACAAAATAACGCGGATTAGGCCGTTTACGCGACGTGTCCAGCTCAGCTACCACAGAAGCTCCGGCCGAGATAGCCAGTTCGGCGAACTCTTCTCGATCGGACTGTTCAGCTAAACCGTCTGGACTCGAATGGATAAGCACTGCTCGCTCACCACTTTTCGGACGCTCAAACAAGCACCACCTCCTGACGAGGTAGCATCACTGTGAAATTACTCGTCGTCATCTCCAGCTTCGTCGTCCGGCATCGGAAGGCGAATATTACGCGAAGGCACGACAGTAGAAATTGCATGCTTGTATACCATCTGGTTAACACTATTCTTGAGCAAGACCACAAACTGGTCGAATGAATCCACTTGTCCCTGCAGCTTGATTCCGTTTATAAGGTAAATAGATACTGGAACCTTTTCCTTTCGCAGGATGTTGAGAAATGGATCTTGAAGCGTCTGCCCTTTAGCCATGATTGGGTCTCCTTATTTTTCTGTTTTTGTTATAGAGATTCGCACTCCGGTGGCGCCGGATGCCCTTTTCGAGGGCTCAGCCAAAGCGATTAAAAAGTCTATCACAGGAAATTCGTTACCCGAGAGCAATTCAGCCCAGTTTCTCCGTAAGATGTGCCGATATGGTGTCAATGGCGCCTGCTTCAAGCGGATTCGTCGAAAATGCATCGTGTTCCGAGCGCAACCAGGTCAATTGCCGCTTCGCGAGCTGTCGGGTCGCAAACAGACTACGATCTCTGGCTTCCCGCCTAGAATAGTCTCCATCTAGGTGAGCCCAAAACTGGCGATAACCGACTGAACGCATTGCGGCAGAGTCCCTCTTGAGACCCGGGCGACACCGCAGAGCTTCCATCTCTTTTTCGAATCCATTGTCAATCATATGATCAAGCCGTCGCTCGATTCGCTCATGTAATAAACTGCGAGGCTCAATGGTCAACGCAATCTTTATATAGTTCAGGTCGTCAACATCATGAGTCGCCTCACGATGCCACTCGCTCATAGGCTTGCCGCTGATGCGAAAGACTTCAAGTGCCCTTTGAATTCGCTGGCTATCATTTGGGTTGAGCCTTGCTGCCGTTTCCGGATCATGCGATTCGAGTTCGGCGTGCATGGATGGCCAACCTCCAT
>CAJXYT010000031.1 GCA_913063505.1 uncultured Gammaproteobacteria bacterium
TAATGATACGGCGACCACCGAGATCTACACCTCTCTATTCGTCGGCAGCGTCAGATGTGTATAAGAGACAGAATTGACGCCGATTAATACCGAAGGTTATCTTGCCTGGCATTGGCGTCTGCAGTGCGTCACAAATCGACCTTGCATCATCGCTGATGCGCTGACGTTCACCAACTTCAAACGAGCGCGCCGTGTCATCAAAGTTTGATGGTTCAACCGCAAATACATCGACATTCGACAGGCGGGACTTCAGTGCCAAAGAGCTTCCCGATGACAGTCCACCGCCGCCGCACGGTATCAACACCTGATCGGGTGGCAATTCCATCTCGATTGCATCCTCTGCCAATTCAAGACCAACGGTTCCTTGTCCTGCAATGATCTGCGCATGATCGTAAGATGGCACTAATTCAGCACCGCGTTCTCTGGCGAGCTCAATCGCTATAGCTTCTCGGTCGCCTGTGTAGCGGTCATAACTGATAACTTCGCCGCCGAGCCGTCGTGTGTTGTCGACTTTCGTCTTGGGAGCATCATGCGGCATGACAATCGCCGTTTGAATATCGAGCATGGTGCCCGCAGCAGCGACGCCCTGCGCGTGATTACCGGACGACCAGGCGACAACACCATTAGCCGCCTCGGCAGCCGTCAATTGGCTCAGGCGATTGTATGCCCCACGAATCTTAAATGAACCGGTTACCTGAAGATTTTCAGGTTTTATCAATACCCTGCCGCCCGCCACTTGATCGAGATCGAAGTTCTGCAGCAATGGCGTTCTTACACTGACGCCATCTAAGCGCAAGGCCGCTTGTTCTATGTCGGCAATATCGACCTTCAATTCGAATCCGCCGCAAGTCGATCAATCTTGGCGGCACAAATGAAGTCACTATCAGACAATCCATTGATCACATGCGTTGTGTAGCTGACAACGCATGATCCATAGCTTACTGTCAGTACCGGATGGTGACCTTCAGCTATGGCCACCCAGGCGACCGCATTGGCGAATCCAAGAGTCCGGCTATACGCTGGAAAGTTGAATGTCCGTACAATTTTAAGGCCGTCATCGCTAATCGACCAATCCCCATGCAAAGCATCCATTAATGTGCTGGATTGATCTGCACGCAGTGGTTCAACGCCGCCCTCGCAAGGTTCACAGCGACGCTGTGCAAGATCTAATGACATGGGTTTCTCCCTAATCCGACTAGCAGTCAACACTATCAATCAGCCGGGTAAATCGCCACAAAAAAGGGCCGGACCATTACGGGCCGACCCAGGCGGAGACTCGAGACGAGTCACAGGGAAGTGATTACCTAGCGGGAGTTAGCCGCTAGGGATTGAACATTGTCGATGAAGAGTTTGACGCTAACTCTGCGTTCCAACGCGTAGCTGTCTACATCCGGATTCTGTGCGACAGATTCACCATGCGCTGAGCTGCTGATGCGAGTCGGGTGGACACCGGCCGAGATAAACATGTTGCGTACACATTCAACACGCTTTTCAGATAGTTCGAGGTTATATTTTGAATCCCCTCGTTCGTCAGCGAATCCATCAAGCTGAATTCTTACGCCACTCATTGCGGCCAACGTACCAGCCATTTGCATCAAGCGATCGCCAGTTAGCTCTGTCAGCGCAAACTCATCTGTGCGAAACAGTAGATCCATATCGATTCCGGCCTGCATTAGGCTGACCAACTCTGGTCTCGCAACGCTTTGCAGGTGCTCAATTTCGCTATTTAGCTTAGTCATATCACTTTCAAGCACAAGCGCTGAACGGCGAGAGTTCTGTAGCGATCCCTCTAAGGTCTCTATTTCTTCAGACTTGTTATACAGAGTGTCGCCGATCTTGGCGCCCAGTACGGCACCGATGATGAATCCGACTGGCCCACCAGCCAGCGCGCCGATGACCGCGCCTGTACCAATGCCGACGTTTTCTTCTTTCGATGCAGCTGCATTCGCAGTTTGAGTTGACAGTGCTAGGAAAATAATAAGTGCAATTGTGGATGTGTAGCGCATGATCAATTCCTCCGATATGTATGGCCGGGGATTTCCCGGTTGGCCAGACTCTGGCCGTCTTCGGAATCAATTAAACGCTAGGAAAAAGTCTACAAACGGTCCCAAATGTGGAGGGCTTATGATCAATTATGATGAATGGTGGCAGCTGTTTACTAGCGCCCACTAAGAGCAACAAATGTGCCACCATGAGTAGCACAAACAGCGCGCATGAAGGTTGCGAATGCTGCCGCGTTGGCGGGCAAACTGCTGGTGCCAAATTGCCCTGGAAAGCCGACGCCATGTATGCGAATCAAGCGCTCACCATCAGGACTGGGACGATTCATTCTATCGATAGCGGCCATCGCCTGGTCCACCGATCGATCGCCTTGATAATCGTCACCAAATACATAGATGCTAATCTTCTTGTCGTCTTCCCTGAAGTCCAGAATGGCAGCCTCGATGCCCGCGATAGGATTACTGGTACTAGTCGGCGCCCATGTGCGCATACGAGAAATAATAGCCTGCCGCCGTCCTGGTGAATCCTCTATCCACTGTGCAATATAGTCCCGAAACATGTAGATGCCATCGTTATTCATCACCTGAATGCCTTTAACTTGCGGATACGCGGCGAGTGTTTCAGCAAGCATGCGTTGCGCTAATGTCCAGGATGAGTCGCCTGTCATACTGCCAGAGGTATCGATCACGAAAATGATGTACTCGCTGTCAACTGGAATGCCCGCAACAGCATCCTCATCCGGTCTGCGGTAGTAAGGCTGCAATCGTTTTTGTTCTTCGGACAAACGCTGTCTGGCAGCACTTAACTCGCCTACGTCGATTGTCTCGTCTTCATCATCTCTACTGGCTTTGTACTGGCCCTCGATTTTACTCAAGTCTCCATCAAGCGAACCCAGCTCGATCTTCGTCGCTCGTGTTTCTTCTGTCACCTCCCGCAGCGTGCGATCAAGAATCGTCGTCGTGCCGCGAATATCAAATAACTCCTGCTGCAAAAAAGCGATCAACTGTTTTAAATTCTCATCCGCCTCTTCGACAACGACCGGTTCATAAATCTTGCTAAGAACCAACAGCAAAATGATGGCACCAAACCCACAGCAAATGCAGTCGAGGAACGACAGACTGAATGCCTCTACATTTCTGCGTCTTCTTGCCATTACGTATACATCCTATGGCCAGTCGCGACTAACGCTCATGAACGATCCGCGCGTCTTAAGAGCTAATGCCCACAATGAAATGGAAGCTCGGGCGTCACCTTCCATCGGATATAGCATGATATTGACCGGGATACCGCTCGGAATGAGTTGCACGGCCGCCGAGAACAAATTGAGTCTTTCGCCCGGGCCGATCGACGTCTTTGTGGACGTCGCTGCGTCCATCGTCGGCATCGAATCGACCAGCAATATCACGTTGTCCGGTCGCGGATTCATATCGCGAATAACCTGGAAGGCTGAATACATGTTCGTGCCGTTCGCTGGCGCTGTTCTACGCAAGGTGCGAATCGCTTCTTCAACCTGATTACCGTTATCTATTTTTAGCCACAACCCTTCAGTCCCTTTGACCGCTGGCACCGCCACGTTGTTAAACATGTAAATCTGATATTCGCTACCTTCCTTAAATTGAGACGACAACCAGTCAACGCTGGCGACGACCTGCCGCCATTTTCGGGATAGGAGTTTTTGCGATTCTGGCAAGTTTTTGCGGCGAATAATATTGACAATGGTCTCATGCAGCATACTTGCAGAACGGTCAACTAGAATCAGAGTTCTATCGCCACCCAGTTTCAAGCCAGTGAGGTATTGGCGGTCACCTTCACCTTTGAAAGATCGAACGCGCTCGCCAGCGGCTTCGTCCTCCAGTCTCAACGCGAGCAAACGCTTGATTTCCTCCTCTAGCGATTTGATGTCCGACTGCAGCTTCTCCGTTGCTTCGATTTTCGCCAACGTGCGCTTATCGTACTTGGCCAGCTCGGCCCGCAGCTCTGCAATCAATGCCTTGATGATCGATACTTTATCTTTCGCTTCTTCGTCTTCCGTCTCGAGTTTCTGAATCGAGTTTCTTGCCAATGCAAGATTCTTACGACCTTCCAATACTTCGATTTCCAGTTTATCCGTCTCGGCTTGCAACGCCTTAGTTTGATCCGTTGTAATGTCACTTTGCGAATTAATGATCATAAAAAACAGAATCACAGCACCAAAACCACAGCTCATGCAGTCGAGAAATGACATGCTGAAAATCTCGGTTGAGCGTCGCTTACGAGCCACGAACATCCTCCGTCGATATCAAGCGTAATTCGAAGCCTGGCGTTCCGATGCGAATCACATCACCCGTCTGTAGCACCGCCGAACCGTCAATTCTGTGACCATTGAGGTATGTCCCATAGCGACTATAATCCGTGACGACGAACTGTCCATTATCTAAGCTCACGACGCAGTGTCGGCGCGACATACCGGGCATTTTTTGCTGCAGGTCCAGCCATCGTTCGTCGTCGCTAACCTGTGATCCAAGCACCAGCGGATCACCATCAAGACTATGGGCATGATGCCCGAACAAGAGATGGGTTGGCAGGCCGCCCTCTCCAGCAGCTTCGCTATTACTTACACTCACCGGCGATTGATCCCAAGCCATATGCCGCGACAATGTCAACCCACCGCTGCTGAGTTGCGGTTTACAACGTTTGATTAATCCGCGCGCAGTAGCACCCGACTCCAGCAGAAAAACCTCACCGCCAGCGCGAGTTCGTAACGTATCAGCTAGACCCGGCATTCGCGCGGCGCGGTCAGATAACTGTAATGCCGGAGTTTCTTCCGCTTTTATCAAGGCCCGTAAGTTGCTAACGATACTCTGATACACCGGTGCCGCAGCAGCGATCAATCCAAGGGATTCAATTTCTGCCTGATGAGTGACGCCATCGTACTCAACTTCCAACTGCACTGACGAGGCGCTGGAGGCCATTGTCAGCCAATCGGGCATTTTATCTTGCAGCGCCTGCTCGGTCTCCGCGGTATGCAGCGGATCAAACCTCGATTGTTGAATGAATATTTCCGCAATGGCCTTGAGCCAGTTTTCGTATAGCAAGAGCAGACCGTTGTCTTCGATGACGACCGAATGATCAACCTGTACCTGCCCTTCTTGCATCAGGCGGGTCAATGAGCTTGAGTGCAAACTAAGATCTATGTGCACGGGTACTGCGTGTTCGTAATGACGTCGGGTTGCACAGACGGCCGCATCGCACATAGCGATAACTGGAATATTTAATTCCGTCGCTATCCCCAACAACAGCCCAATATTTTCATTGCTCATATACGCAGGAACAGCTATCGCGAGTTGATCACCCTCTTTTGCTACGCGTTGCCATATTTGCTCCAGCTGACGGCTAACAAGGTCGGCCGCACTCAAGTGATGAAAGCGCCTGTCAGGTAGCGGTTCTGTTCGTAAATCTGACCAATAGTGATTCTGAATACGCAGAGGTTTCATGCTGGCATTAGCATAGGCCTCAGCGCCGGTGATCAGATAATCATCTTCAAGCAACGCAAAGCCGGGTTCCCGATACAGGATCCTCTCGTCATCAACGACGATGATTCCTGCATCATTAAAATGTGCTGCCAGCATCGCCATCGTCTGGTCCTTAGTCCGCCTTCAGGTGTCGAATGACTTTTTCGTCGCAGTAATTTTCTGTGTCATACACGAGCCGCTCCTGCACCAGCTGTAACTGGTGAACAAGAAACATGAGGAAAATACTAATCAGGAGCGCGATGAATGTGGAGTTGAACGCAACACCAAGACTTTGCGTAACCCCAGCGATATCGCCCTTCACCGCCTTATCAGCTTGTGCCAGCGCTTCACCGATACCGCGCACGGTGCCGATAAACCCAATGGATGGAATGGCCCAGGAAATGTAACGAATCATCGACAGCTCAGACTCCAATTTCTCGGCTTCGGATTCACAGATCATGTGCGTAACATTGGATACATCCTGGATATTACGGGTTGATGCGAATCGCCGCAGCGCGCTCAGCAGCGCTCTGGGCAACAACATCCGCTGCCTGTCCTCCGGCAACGCTTGTATTTGCCGCGCAAATTCACGGGTATCTTCAGGCAAGATTCGCATCCCTTCGGCGACGGGCACCAAATCGACCTCCAGCAAGCGGCGTTCATTGCCTGTTTGCACGGCCTTGTAACCCATAATCGCCAGTGCCCAGAACATCAGAATGAAGCACGACTCTTGCTCAAGGTCTTTAATGAGTACCCAGACACTTCGCTCACGAACAAAATCCGGATCTACCGCTACCTGCATAGTCTGTTCCTCCATGACCTCTGCCGCCGTTGGACGAACAATTGAAACGTAGAACGCATGCACGATAATGATCGCAATGATCAGAGCGAACAACTGATATACGAACTCAACGGGAATATTCTTTTTCTTCATAGTTTCGAACTCATTTTCAGCGCTGCTTAAATATCGACAGGGAATCTGATCTGCTGCGAATATGAAACAGCGTCTGTCGGCTTGAATACGTCTTCATCTTCGTCGGTGTAGTCTTGCGGACCGTCGACATTCAGATCTTCCAGTTCCTCTTCTGTCAGGCCTTCAACTTCTTCGGGTTCAGGTGTCGTCACCGGCTCCTCTTCTGCGACCGGATCTTGTGCCCAAACCGCAGTCGCAAGAATCAAGCTCATTAGCATTATTAATCGATACATTTCGGACCTCCTGTCGGCCCATAGTAGCCAACTTACCTATTCTGACCTTCTTACCTTAAAAAAGTCTCAGGTAATATTAATCAACATTTCTCGCGATTCGAAATCCGAGATCAACTCGCGCATCAACACCATAATCTCTGTAGCTTAGTCTCATCTCTGTAAATCCGGCATGCCTCCAGCTAGAACCTCGAATCACTCTGCTAGTGCCCCTTTGTGGTCCCATCGGATCAATCACAGGCTCTGTGATGCCAGGCGTCGGCACCGTATACCAGTCATTCACCCACTCTGTGACATTACCACCACCGTCGAATATTCCTATTCTGTTTGCCTTAAAGCTAGTAACTGGGGCGGTCGATGCGTAGCCATCATTGAAGTTGGGAATAATGGACGGTACTAACTCACGCGAAGATTCATCGGCGAAGTTTCCACTATCCTTTTGCGGAGGCCAATCCTTGCCCCACGGATACTTGCGCGGCGCCGAAAGTTCTGCGTAACGAATTGCCCAAGCCCATTCGGCCTCAGTCGGCAAACGGTAGCCGTCTGTGAACGGGTACACAGGAACCCAACGACCAAACTCCTGTTTGTATACCGGCATACGACCTTCTTTCTTGCTAAGCCAATTACAATATTGGACCGCATCAGACCAAGTCACATTCGCGACCGGGTTATTGTCCGCTGCCAATGACACGTGAACATCGGCGCCAGAGTCGTGATTCTTGCGGAAGTCGGCGAACTCCTTGTTGGTTATTTCGTTAACGCTAATAAGAAACGGCGACGCAATCGTGACGGGTCGGATAACCTCATTTGCACGGCGACCATTTTCGGCCCGTGATGCCCCCATGGAAAACGTGCCGCCCTCGACACGCCGCATAGTTTGCCCGGCAGCAGATCGTACCGTTCGAACCACCGCGTCATTTGCGATTGCTTCAAGTGATCTAAGTCGCGCCGATAGTGTCTGTGGGTAACCGGGACGTGGCGTCACAGTTGTCGACCAGTCGCGGAAGCCCCGTCTCTTCACTTCAATTTTATGCGGAGCCGAACTCAAGCGGACGACCGTTCTTCCGGTACCGCGAGCGCGCCCGTCAACATAAACCGTCGCATCCACTGGCGAGACGTCCAGAGTGACGGTGCCCAATCGGGCGGAAAGATCAACAGTAATGGACTCACTCGCCGCCGATCGCAGCCGCAGACTTCGGCTTGTTACTCCGTAGCCCGCTTTCGACATGCCAATTTGATAATCGACATCAGGAGCGAGTGATAGCGTCAGTGGCGACTGGCCTCTATAGCGTCCATTAACCGTGACGTTCGCACCGCGAGGAACCGTATTGACCAGTAATCTGGCATCGGCTGGCAATAGTCTAATCATCGGCAAGGTCTGGCCAACGTTCGACACTGCCACAACATTGCCGTCCCATGCGCTAAAGCCCTCTTTAACGACGGTTAGTTCGTGTACGCCCTCCAGTAATTCTATCGTTTCAGGTGTTACACCAATCTCATTGGCACCGCTAAGAATCGTCGCGCCGGAGGGCTCCGATCGAACCTCAACCTCAGCCCATTTCGGCGTAAGTTGAACGTGTATGCGCTCAAGTTGATCGAGACCGGTGACATCGACAATATCAATAAAGGGTAGGTATCGGTCAGATTCAATTCGTACAGTATGTGGGCCAGGCTCGAGTTCGATCGGCCCGTACGGTGCTTTGCCGATTAATGAATCGTCGATGGTAACCAGCGCATCCGTAGCAGGCTCAGTGACGACGATCATCTGACCTGGCTTCTTGCGCATCCTAAGTCGAATTGTCATCGACGGCTCATCACCGACAATAAAGGTCTGACCGATGTCGTAGTAGCCCTGCTTTTCGACATTAACTGTGTAATTCCCCTTGCGCAGTAACACACGTTCGCCGATGGGTAAGCGGAACCACCCGCCATCAATATTGAATTCGTCTGGGGCAGCCGGTTCGATTTCGAAATCGACTGACTTGGACGTAAACAGAAGGAATGATATCGATAGCAGGAAAACCAATGCGCTACTGACAAATATCTTGAGTTGATTGCTTTTAAGAGTCAGCGGTTGCGCACCGCTTGCTGCTGCGCGCTGAAATGCGGTAGGTGATATGGCTTCATCATCAGGGCGATCGAATGCATCTGCAGACTCCGGCGGTTGCGTTACGTAAGCGCTATCCTCAAGTCGAACGTCAATTGCGACGCCTTGCTCTCCTATGCTGACACGAATTTCGCTGCCGAAGAACGTAAGGACATCACCATCGGCGAGACGTCGACTGGTTTCAAGTGGAGCATCGTTGATAAGTAAGGACGTCCCCTGGCCAACCGGCTGCACGATTGGTATGCCATCAAGAAGATCCAGCATCGCGATGGCGTCGCCACCAGGACCTGGCAAGCGAAGCTGACATTCATTGCCAGTACCCACACGCAAAGGGAGCTCCTCCCTTGGGAAGCTACGCTCACCTTCTACGTCCCTGACAACAAGGCTTTCGAAAATCAAATCTGCTCCTCGCACTGAATAACTAACGGCTCCATTTCGATTTCCGGTGCGACTCGAAACTCCAAGCGTACGTCTCGAAAACCTGACCGCGATCCAACTGCGACATAAGTCCCGGGGCGAAGATCGATTTCCTTACGCATGAAATTTCCCAGTCTACCTATCTTGTAGATCGATACATTGGTGACATTGTCCGATAATAACGGGACGCGAAGTGTCGTGGCAGCTCGCTTCAGTAAACGCGACAGCTCGTCACGTTGCAGCTTAAGCCTTTCTCCAGCACTCGGTCTGGTTGTTATATCGACAATCAGCATTGTTGCCTTCTGCATCACTGACGGAACGCTGAGTCGGTCGGGGTCGGCTATTAACCCATCCAAACGTGCATGCAAGGCCGCCATACCTCGCCCGCGGATCAGACCTTCCATCGCAAAAGACAAAGTACTATCAACCTTCAGTATTTCTTCATAGGTTTTTACGACAGCGTCCCAGTGCTCATCACTCTCCAGTACGTAAGCCTCGCGCTCCAAAGTCATAATTTCTTGCAGACGCAGTCCCTGATCTACTTGCAGAAAACCATCCGCGGGTTCCTTTGACTCTGGTATCAGGCGCTCTGCGACACGAAAAGCCGCGCGCGCGCCAAGGTAATCTCCACTCGAAATCGCGTCGAATCCTTCCGTCATCCGCGTATCAAATTCCATCTCAAGGCGAGCCCTTCGTACACGCACGATGCCGTCGTGCGCTGGTTGCCAAAGATTGTCCAACGCTACTGCCCGTTCGAAGCTGCTTTGTGCGACATCGAGCTCCAAGTCTTCCTCGTATTCGATGCCCTGATCAACCAAACGCAGAACCGCTTCAAGGTTCTTGGCGCGCTGATACCCTGCCAAAGCACCCGCGTGAGTCGGTGTAATCACGACGGCCAGCTCATAGGATTGTATGGCCTTCAGTCTGTCTCCTTCTTCAAACGCAGCAATGCCATCAGCATAGGCTCGCTGAAATATCGGCTCAATACGTGCGTAGAGTGGCTCGAGAAGCGTTAACGCATCCAGATACAGTTTCTCGGCATAAGTAAAATCTTTTTCAAGATAGGCACGGTCGGCCTCGGCGTACATATCCTTTGCCTCACGATGCTCACGCGCAGCCCAGCGCTCCACGCCACGGGATTCAAGAACCTCCAATGCAGACAGAAGCTCGCCGAGCGTTACCTCCGCATTGAATCGCTCCCGTTCCATCTCATCAAGACCACTATAATCTGCGAGATTCTCGGAAAACGTTATGTCATCGTCGTCTTTGAGACTCCGAGTTGGCATATTCGCCGTATCCTGCATCTGCTTGAGAGCTTCCGAATCTATATAAACGTCAGTGCGTGAATTTTCATCACTGTCAGAAGGTTCTGAATTTGCAGAATCGTCAGCGACTTGTTGGCTGTCATCGACCGTCTCCAGCTGCTCCGACACACTGTTCGGCAGTACGAAGATCACGACTACCAATATTGCAAGCAACGCCCCCAGCGTGACGCCGACTACTTTCTGGCTAATACCCGATACGTCTTCATGGACTGGTTTGATGGAAGCGCGGTCTACCGCGGGCGCTCTGCGAATAGCGTCAACTGACTCAATGACTTCTTCATGAACCTCACGACGCACCCTATTGCGTATTGAAGCCGTACCCGGCAAGAATTTAGCTGCCGTCAGTCGCGTCAGAACCTCCTTCGCGGTCGGCCTTTGCGTCGGCTCCTTGGCCAGCAACTCCTCCACCAGCACAACGATAAAATCCGGAACAGTCGACCCATCAGACGCAAGTATTGGTGCCGCCGTTTGATGCTTAATTTCGTCAGCGATATCCACTGATAACCAGGGCGGGCGACCCGAAATAAGCTCGAAAACGAGCCCACCCAAAGCGAACATATCGTCTGCTGCTGAGGCAGGCTGGCCATCAAGCGATTGGGGACTTTGAGCGATTAACGATCCGCCGCTGCCACTTTCTCCTACCATCGTAGATGCGCCAAAATCACTCAGGTAGGGTGCACCATTGCCGTCAAGCAAGACGTTTGAGGCCTTGAGGTCCCGATGAACCTGTCCCTTGGAGTGCAAGTATGCAAGCGCTTCGACCAGCAATCCGACCGGCGCAAGAATGTCTTCGATTGGCAAGCCCGTCAGTGCGCTGAGATCTGGACCGTCTATGAATTGCTGACTAAAAAATACCGCTTCTGAATCATTGTGAAACTCGAATGCGCGTACGATATGGGCGTGCATTAAGCGGATACTTGCTTTCCATTCAGCACGCAAACTCGCCACACCCTCAGGATCACCACTCCCGATTTTCAGTGCCACTGACGCTTTTGTCAGGCGGTCTCTGGCCAGCCATATTTGTGTCAGGCCGTCACCTCCAAGTCGGCGAACAAGCGTGTATCGATCGGCTAACTGAGTACCTTGATTAAGTTCGAGCATTATATGGGTCTAGCTAACCTGTCGGTTCTGGGGCACGGGCCGGTGCTCCGACTTCTATAGACTGCGAGAAACCCGTCTCGGCCTCGTAAATCTCTCGTAACAGCTGCCGCCAACTTTCAAACTGCGCTTCAGCAGTACCGGTGAGCCGCCTTTCCTGGCCTTCCACATTGACGATCATCGGTGCCGCCTCATTTCCGAATGACTCAGACAGCTCAGCTATTGCGTCCATATGCAGCCCGGCATCACGGTTACGTCTTAGGGCAGAGAAAATACTGTTAACGCCTCGTGAAATGCCTTGGTATTGCAGTGCTCTGCTGATATTACGCGTGTTGCGGCTGGAGCTGTTGGTATTCACTTGCGTTGACCCCGCGAGCACGACCACACCAACCAAGGCCTGCATTTTGGCCGAGCGTTTTTCCTGTCTAAATTTCACGGTTTCCGCTCGAGAGGTCTTACGCCAATTTCGATATGGAATTGAGATACCGTAATAAAAATTTGCGTAGTGCTCGTTCAAAGTGTCCACGACCAGACGATCGCGTTCACGAATTTGTCGCATGCGGCCTACTGACGGATCATTTTCGGCGGGCAGTCGCAATACGTTGATCACTCCATCATCGGTCGTTCCTAGGTATCCGTTGTATGCCACCGGAGACATGTCTCGAAAGAACTTTAGCTCCGATACCTGGCGGGTCTGTTGCAGTTGTCTGGGCGGCATCAGCGCCACATACTGCTGCAGGTCATTAGCGAAATCGTTGAACACTTTCTGATACGGATCACGTCTTCGATCGCGCCGTTTCGAATAGGATGTCAGCCCAGTTTGAGCCTCATACGTGCGCGAGAACCAGTATCGGCCTGACGCATCTGATACGGAGAACTCTATTTCGATGTATTCACCATCGGATTTTTCGATTGAACCCTTGATGATTACGTCGGTGAAGGCTTTTTCGGACGGGATGACTCGCACAGCCCCCCAATGACCCGTGCCTTGCAAGGTCGTCTTGAGGTGATACGGTAAATACTTCGTTTCAGCCCCTCGAATATCTTCGTAAACGCCTGTTTTTTCCGGGTTGTTGTTCTTCAGAATCCCTGCCTCAAACTCCACGATTCCCACATCCAGCAAAAAAGCTTCGTCCACGGAAGTTGATGCGACAATGAGCACCGTTTCCTCGGCGATAACGAGCTCCTGAACAGAGCAGCCCCACAGAAATGCGGGCAAAAAAACAAGTGCGATTAATTGTATTTTCATTATTGGCGACAGCCCTATTTCATTCCAGTGTACTTGCGATATTCCTCCCAGAGACGTTCCCGCAATTCCGGATCGTCCTCGGCCAGCGCTGCTTCACGAAGTTGTCTGGCAACAATGTCTTCATAGGTGTTCACTGCAATGTCCTCTGGCGTGCGCGCCTCTATTTCTTCAGCACTCATGCCATCATTAGGTCCAGCTTGAGTCTCACTATCGCCGGCCGACCCGCCGCCGCTGGAACTGCTGGAACCACCACCGCCACTTGATCCACCAGCTGCCTGCTCGCCCAGACCAATGGAGCCACCACCGCCGGATCTTTCGCCAAATCCTTCGGTGTCTCGCCCAACTGATGAGACTTGCCGTTGCTCTTCGCCGATGGCTTCATCGAAATCGCCAACCGATTTATCGAGTTCGTCTCTCAATTCCTCTGCACTGGCACCATCGTTGGGAAACTCGCCTACGCTTCCCGCCTGGTCGCAGCGTGCACCTCCACCAAATCCACCGCCGGAGATTCCACTGTCGCTACAACCTTCGCCGGATGCGCCGCCCTCTGCACTGCCTTCCGATCCGCCTTCCGAACCACCTTGAGGGCCGCCTTGAGGGCCGCCTTCTGAACCACCTTGAGAGCCGCCTTGAGGGCCGCCTTCTGAACCACCTTCCGAACCACCTTGAGAGCCACCTTCTGAACCACCACCGCCCGATGAGCCGCCTGGCATGCTAACGCCACCTGGCATATTGCTGCCGCTACCACCCGGGGCACCTACGGAAGTCGACATCGGCGCGCATCCGCTAATAATCAAGGCAGAAACGGCGATAGTCACGCCAATCGCGCTGGTTCGAGTGCTTATGGATAAGGTGTTGCCGGGAATTATCAGTTTCATTGTATTCGGCCTCGCTAATATCTAAGGGTTTGAGCACTATCTGAGCAGTTTCCTATTAGTAGCAAGGGGGGTCAATTCCGTTCAATATGGCTGCGCGCGATAGACATCAGCAGGCGGCCTGGACGCATTGCATCCTAGGATCCGGTATTTCCCCAGTCTCTAACATGTCTTTAACAAGAGAACCTATCCACTATTCCTGATTCGACTGACGGCCGTAGTCCATCCCTGCAGTAAGAACTCGCGCCGATCTGATTTCATTGATGGTTCAAATCGCGATTCGAGTTTCCATAAGGCCGATATCTGCTCACGGCTTTGCAAAACATCAGCAGCTAATGCGGTGAGGTAGGCCACGCCCAATGCAGTCGACTCAACATTTGCTGACCTCTCAACCGGCGTGTCGAGAATATCGGCCAAAAACTGCAAGAACCAATCGTTAGCGACCATGCCACCATCGACTCGAATGACACCCGATGAGATACCATCGTCGGCCATTGCACTGACCAAGTCACGCGTTTGATAAGCGACAGACTGCAAGGTCGCAGTGACCACCTCATCTCGACCCGTGCCTCTCGTTAATCCAAGAATCGCTCCTCGCGCATCCGGGTCCCAGTATGGTGCACCGAGTCCTGCGAATGCTGGAACTACCAGAACATTATCGACGACGCCTGTGCGGCTCGCGATTGCTTCGGTTTCGGCGGCCGAATCGATGATTTTCAATTCATCACGTAACCATTGAATCGCTGAGCCGGCAACGAAGACGCTGCCTTCAAGTCCGTAGGTCACCGTACCATTGAGGCGCATTGCAACCGTCGTTAATAGTTTGTTCTCTGACGTCAACGCAGCTGCACCCGTATTCGCTATAACGAAACATCCGGTGCCGTACGTACTCTTTGTCATACCGTTCTCGAATCCGGCCTGTCCAATCAGTGCCGCTTGCTGGTCACCCGCAATACCCAGAACCGGCACAGGCCCGCCCAAACAAACGTCTGTTGCAACACCGAATTGTGCTGCACAATCTTTTACCTCCGGCAGTAGCTGTCGAGGGATATTAAAGATATTCAGGAGTTCATCATCCCATTGCTGGGTATGGATATTGAACAGCATCGTCCGAGACGCATTACTGGCATCGGTGGCATGTGTAGTGCCGCCGGTTAATCGCCACAGTAGAAAGCTATCTACGGTACCAAACAGCAATGTGCCTGCCTCAGCGCGGGCTCGCGTGCCGTCAACGTTATCGAGAATCCAGGCTAACTTGGTCGCCGAAAAATACGGATCCAGGCGCAAGCCGGTTTTCTTCGAAATGTTATTTTCAAGTCCATCATTTCGGAGCGCCCGACAGTGTTCTGCTGTGCGTCGGTCCTGCCAAACAATGGCGTTGTAGACACACTTTCCTGTTTCGCGGTCCCATACGAGCGTTGTTTCGCGCTGATTGGTAATTCCTATCCCGGTAATCTGGGCGGCACTGGCACATGCAGCTCCTAATGCTTCTTTGCATACGGCGCGGACAGACGACCAAATCACTTCTGGGTCATGTTCGACCCACCCGGGTTGTGGATAAATTTGCGGAAACTCCTGCTGGGCGCTGGCGACCACTTCCGTCGCGTGATCATAAATCACCGCACGGCTGCTGCTAGTACCTTGATCGATTGCAAGTAGAAATTTACCCATCACTGTCTCGTCGAACCAGTATAAATTGGCGTCGAAATTTTCATTTGCTTACCTGCCTCCGGAGGCCAATCCCATTCACCTTGCCATGCAGCGAAAGCCGAGATTTTATCGCGAATGACATCTGGCCATGGCGAAACCTTTCGGACACTGAGATCAACATGTAAATTCAACCACTCTGTCGTAGCGGCCAAAAACCCATGCTCGGCATGATACATGCGCATAAATTGATGAATCCGCTTCTCATCATACGCCAGTAGCTGTGTGGTAATGATGTAAGGGTCGTCAACTCTCAGCTCTCTCTGCCAGATGGTGTGACTCTCGACTGCGAACGTCGAGCTGTTGCTGACGTTCACGTAATCCTTAGTGATTCCAAACTTTTCCCATAGCGAATCAACAGCCAGATCGAAGGCAAGAATATAATAGGCGACATTCATGTGTTCATTGGCGTCTATCCATTCGGACTTCACTGCACCTCGAACAATCTCCTCTCCAACTATCTCAGTACCAGACAATTACCACTCCTTAGGACGTGAGTTCCGCGAGATCCCGGAAGTGTTCCAATGCCTCCGGATTCGCTAGCGCCTGCGTGTTATTGACCGCCTCTCCGTGGACGATAGAACGAACAGCCAGCTCGACAATCTTACCGCTCTTCGTGCGCGGAATTTCGGGAACCGCGATGATCTTCGCAGGTACGTGCCGCGGTGTCGTGTTATCTCGAATAGTTTTTCTAATCAGCGCGATTAATGTTTCGTTAAGACTGGCGCCTTCTTTGAGTAAAACGAACAGCACAATGCGCACGTCACCCTCCCATTGCTGGCCTATGGCAAGACCTTCGACCACAGCATCGAGTTT
>CAJXYT010000032.1 GCA_913063505.1 uncultured Gammaproteobacteria bacterium
ACGATACGCCATTACAGATAAAGACATTCGACGACGGCGTGGTGGTATCGCGCTGGATTTCTGATCAAGCCTTGCCGCCTTACTATGCGCCGTTGGTTAAATTCGAGGGTAACTGCGATCGCTTGCAGCATTATGAGGTACGAGTACCAAGCGTTTGCATCAACCGATCAATATTCACACCGGCAGGAACCGGAGGGCAGGAATCAGAACTCAATGATAAGGCCTACGTCATGGTGTCCTACAATTTCATGACACCGATCGACGAAAACACGACAACTTACTACTGGCTACAACATTACAATAATGATCCACACGATACGGTTATTGCGAAGCAACTCAATGACGGTGCCGTGATAGCGTTCAACGAGGATCGTGAAATCCTTGAGGCAGTTCATACAGGTATGAAAAACACGACTACGCCGAAGCTGGATCTCGCCCTGGATGCAGGATCTCTTCGTTATCGCAAAATTCTCGATGGAGCAATTGCTAAAGAGCAGGTTAGCTAGACCGAAAATACCATGAGCAGCGATACCAACATGTCCGAAAATAAGCCCACGCAAGACGATGCTCGGGACGAGCCGCCAACTATTTCAGGTGACGTGCCGTTAGTTACGTTTTCGTCGTCGGGCATTCAGGTTCCTTGGCTAGGTAACCACGAGTCCCTTCTTGAGCTAGCTGAAGCGAACGGCCTATCACCAGAGTTTTCCTGCCGAGCCGGAGTATGTAACACTTGCGAGTGCTCTATTAGCAGCGGCGATGTGAGCTATCTCGACGAACCCTTAAGTATGCCGGAGGACGGCAGGGCGCTGATTTGTTGCTCCATTCCAGATGGCGACATAACACTTGATTTGTAATCTTTGGATAAAGGAAGAGTTATGGATTGTAAGGAATTCATAGTGGGTGCTGATAGTGATCTTGCGATATACGCAAAAAGCGTTGATCGGTACGTTACTGGCATTTGGGAAATAGTTAAAAATGGCGAAGGAATGGCCATTCGAGAAGCTTCCTGAATGATGGATCTCCCCCTGAAACTGCGTGACGGCATTGATAACCTGTTATTCAATTGCATTGGTGTGAAGGCCGGTGAATCCTTAGCGATCGTGAGTGAGCAGGGCGCTGATGGTTATTACTCAGCCACGTTAGACAGTGTCATTGCTGCGTATGCACGTATGCAATCACTGGATGTTCATCTCGTGGTTGCGCCCGTTCTAGAGGAAGTGAATACGTTCCCGGATGAGATTCGTCAAGCTATTGAATCTACGGACCATACTCTTTTTCTATCACGCATCGGTGACCAGGTGCGCTTTAGCGGGCTTGGTGGGGCCGGTAGTGTAACCGTGTGCTATGCGCTGGACGAGGAAAGTTTCGCGACATCGTTTTGCAGCGCGCATTATGAGTTTTTTGCGCTTCTTGCAAATAAAGTTAACGCGGCTATGTTTGGCGACAAGGAAATCACAATTCGTTGCGCATCTGGTACATATCTACATGGGACTTCTGGCGAGGCCCCCACCCCCATCGGTGATGTCACCATAAAGCGTTTCCCAATCAGCGTTTTCCGTCCGATGCTGGCGAATACTTTTTCGGGAAAGATTGCATTAACCCGATGGCTGACACCGACGGGATCACGCCTCTATAAACCAGAAGCCATACTTATCGACGGTGTTGTGTTCGCGTTAGTTGAGAATGGACGTATTGTCGATTTTGATGGCGCTTCAGTCGAAGTCGATAAAATACGAGCCCATTATAAATTCGTTGCCGATAGATTTAACATCCAAGCCGACATCATACATTCTTGGCATGCCGGTATTCATCCACAAAATGGCTATCTCGGACCCGCAACGGACCACCTGGCACGTTGGGGTGGTTCGGCATTTGGAAATACACGATATCTGCATCTGCATACTTGTGGCGACTACCCACCGGGAGAAATATGTATGTCCGTCTTTGATCCTACGGTAACGGTGGATGGTGTGGATTTATGGCGGGACGGTCGTTTCGTGTTCGCCGAATCAGCTGCGGTTAAAGCACTGCAGTCTGATTATCCTGGGGTGCAGCAGTTGTTTGAGAATCCAGTTATGGAATACGGCGTAGACTGACGTAACTCACTTGTAAAAACCGACAGCGTCTCCCTCGGTCGTTACGCCAAGGCCGTTCAGTAATCGGTTCGAATAGTTAAAATAAGCAATTACCTGATTGACTTCCAATATTTCGCCGTCGCCACAACCTTGAGATCGCAGCGCGTCAATATCACTTTTTTCCATGCTGCCGACAGATACAGTCAATTTCTCTGCATAAATCAAAAGTGCCAGCTCTTTGCCGGAGAACAATCGCTCAGGCTCTCCGTCCTGTAATGCATCGTATATCGCGTCCGCTCGTTCATCGTCACCAATCAGGCGTCGTACATTCATGAAGTGGTGCGTCAAGCTATACGAGCAGCGATTTTTGATGCTGGTGTATGACGCGATGATTTCCAGATACCACAGCGGTAAGGAATTATCGCTGTGGTGTAAAACACTTCGGTACAAAGCGACGTGCCCCGCCATCGTATGAGGGCGCAGCGAGTGCGCTTTCATGACGTTATCGACTGTGCCATGCGGTGTTCGTGCATTGTCGTACATCTCCCGAAGCACTCCGGTCGCTTCGTGTTCAGGGATCATTTCAATCCATGCGCTCATAAATGTGTTCCTGTTGAGATTTTCGTTGTTAATTCTGAAAATATTTGTAGGTGCTCTCAAACTGAAGTTTCGATGCGCGATGACGGGGGTAGGACTCTTTCTTGCTTACAAATTGTCGTTCTATGGTTTCCGAAATAACATCGTGAATCGATCAGTATTGCCAGAAACTGAACGTCGGCCCACCTCATATTCCAACTCGTCATCGGCACGGAAATGAAGGTCAGAATAATTAACAAATTCGAAACCTATATCTGTCATTTCTTTAATGACCAATACAGGGTCTATGCGTCGCCCATTTTCATTGTTTTCTTTTTCCATATGTCGGCGCGTATGGTCCACTACTCCGTAATGACCGCCATGCTTAAGTGCCTTGAATACCTGAGAATTCATCATCTGCCTGACTTCTTTACTAAAGTTGTGCAGATTTCGAAACGTTAGGACCATGTCGAGTTCATTAACGCCAGCATCAAAGTCGTTTGGTTCTGCATTCTGAGTGATATACCGATACCAGTCACTCCGATTTACGTTCTCATTGCTTTCTAGCAGCTCAACTTTCTCAAAGTCAGGCGTGCCAATGATGTTTTGTTTTACATAGTTGGTCCCGATCATGAGATACAGCTTGCCATTCTCAGCGAGCACGGGCGCGAGCAATCTTGTATACCAGCCTCCTCCGGGTATTAGCTCGAGTACGTGCATGTTATCTTTCAGTCCGAAGAAGTTAAGTGTTGCTAATGGTTGACGATTTTGATCCCGGGCAACATGCGCTTGAGGGCGCGATTCTGCAGCCATTGCAGCTTTGAGTTTGGCGTCAATATCGTTTGCGCCTTGCGCTGATAAAGACAAGGAAAGGATTAGGGTGATGGTTAGTAATTTCATTAGCAGGTTCCTTTGTAATTTATACCAAGAATACCAGTTTCCTAAGAAGGTGTAATATCTCGGCTGAATAATTTTTATGAGAAGTGACTATGGATGTTGATCAATTCATTGTGGATTGTAAGGTGGCGCTTAATGATGGCGTACCAACCAAAGCTGTTCGGGAAATCGTGGCTCATGCTGTTTCAGATGAGCGGGCAGCCATTAAGGCATTGGGCATACCTCAACAAGGTGGCGTTCAAAAAATCTACGTGTCTGATGAACTCACCATTCTTAACATTGTCTGGGCGCCAGGATTGAAAATAATGCCGCACAATCACAATATGTGGGCAGTGATTGGCATATACAGCGGCCGTGAGGATAATGTTTTCTGGCGACGCTTGAAGGATGATGACAAAGGGCGAATCGAAGAGGCGGGCACTAAATCGCTTGGCCCAAAAGATGTAACCACCCTTGGCAACAACGTTATTCACTCGGTAAGCAATCCTACTTCAGGATTCACTGGCGCTATCCATGTTTATGGAGGCGACTTCTTCAAGATGCATAGAAGTGAATGGGACTTACATGCGCTCGAAGAACAACCGTATGACATTGAGAAGAATATGAAGGTGTTCGAAGCGGCAAACTAGCAGGGTGTATTGTGATTAAAGCTGGGATCCGATGTGTTTTGATTACGTCGATATTCTTCGGGATCGGATATGCGCCCGAACCGTTGCTGGGGCCAGTGATTGAGGACTAAAGTCCGACATATCTGATTAATGATTGTGACGTCGCCCTCTCGGAAGGATTCGTCTAATGTGGGTTACCCAAGAATGCGAGAAAATGCGCTCGGGTCTGTGAGCGCTACAAAGATCAGGCCACTGACTGCGCCGCACAGGTGCGCATCATGATTGATGCGCCCTGTGTTTTGCGTCGATGCCCAGTAGGAGTATCCGACGTAGCCGATAGCGAATAGAAATGCCGGTATCGGAACCGGAATCGGCATAATCATTAACGTTGTTGTTGGGAAGTAAACGATGTACGCAAACAGAACTGCCGATATAGCACCCGACGCGCCAAGGGATGCATAGCCAGGGTTGTCGCGATGTTTATACCAGGTACAGGTATGGCTAACGACGAGGCCGAAGAAGTACAGAATTAAGAACGGGACGGTGCCAATGAACCGCTCCATTGGGAATGCGAAGAAATAGAACGTGAACATGTTGAACAGAAGATGCCCAACATCAGCATGTACAAACCCACTTAGGATGATCGTGTCATATTGTTTGGCGCGCAGAAATTGATTCGGTCGAAACAGACACGTGTCGATGATGCGCGGTGATCGGAACAAACCCATCAGGCTGATACCGATGGTCAGGATCATTATTAATGGGGCTGCGACACTACCGGACTCGAACATTACTTATACCCCTTTGCTTGGAGGTTGAAGAGGTGCGCATATTGCCCATCTTTGGCGAGCAAGCTTTCGTGGTCTCCACGCTCAATTATTTCGCCTTGATGGATCACTATGATTTGCGCAGCGGCTCGTACTGTTGAGAATCGATGTGAAATAAGAATGGTCATCTTGTTGCTGCTGGCGGTTCGGAAATGCTCGAAGACTTCCGCTTCGGATGATGCGTCCATCGCCGCGGTTGGTTCGTCGAGTACAAGAATATCGGCATCGCTGCGCATGAATGCTCGCGATAGCGCAATTTTTTGCCATTGACCGCCGGACAGTTCGCGACCGCCTTTGAACCAACGACCGAGTTGCGTTTCGTAACTGTCCGGCATGTCCTCAATAAACGGCGCCGCAAGCCCGGTCGTTGCTGCAGCCTTCCAGCGATCCTTGTCATCGATGTGACGAATGTCACCCGCACCAATATTTTCGCCGACCGAAAACTGATAGCGCCCGAAGTCCTGAAAAATAACGCCAACTCGTTGCCGCAACGCTTCGACGTCCCATTCTTGCAGGTCCAGCCCATCGAGCAGAATGCGTCCTGTCGTAGGGTCATAGAGTCGTGTAAGAAGTTTGATCAGCGTTGTCTTGCCGGATCCGTTTTCGCCGACCAGCGCGAGGCTCTCCCCAGGCTTTATTTGCAGGCTGACGTTACTGAGCGCCTTCTCTTTCGCACCGGCATAAGTAAATGAAACCTTCTCAAACTCAAGCCCCCGCTCAGGATACGGACCTTGTGTGGCATGTCCGAGGCGAGTAGGAACAGGTTGCTCCAGGTACTCATACAAATTGGACAGGTACAAATTGTCTTCGTACATGCCGCTTACCGAAGTTAGAATTGCCGCGACAGCCGATTGCCCCTGTCGGAATAAGATCAGGTACATCGTCATCGCGCCCAAAGTGATCGCGCCCACGATGGTAGTGACGACGATCCATCCATATGCGGCGTAAAGAGCGCTGATCGATAGTAATCCGAGCAGAAAGCCCCAGGTGTCACGGCGAATCGTTAGCTTGCGATCTTCTATAAACAACTTCAGAAAAATATCGCGATATCGCTGCAGTAAACGAGGACCGAGTTGAAACAACTTCACCTCTTTAACGCCATCCTCACGCGCGATGACAGTTTCGAGATATATTTGCATGCGCGTATCGGGCGAGCGCCAGCGGAACAGCCGGAACGCGTCTCCAGAGAATTTGGCTTCTGCAAAAAAGGACGGTAAACCTGCGGCCACTAGGATCACGACGGCCCAGGGCGAGAAGGTGAATAACAAGATGGCATAGCTCGTTAATGAAATCACATTCTGCACTAGCCCAAATGTTCGATTGACTAAACTTAAAGGCCTGCTTGAAGCCTCGCGCCGGGCTTGTGTGAGCTTGTCGTAGAACTCGGAATCTTCGAAGTGAGATAGCTCTAGTGTCATCGCCTTCTCAAGAATCATGACGTTGACCCGCTGGCCGAGCAAGGCGCGCAACAAGGACTGGCTCGCAGAAATGCCTCTTTGGGTTGCTGCAACTGCGATCACAACAATGGCCTCTAGGCCGACGAGAATTAGAATGGCGCGTGTGTCCGGAGTTGGCGTTTGTGTCGCGGCCACGACACCGTCGACGATCAGCTGTCCGATGTAGGCAATTACTGCAGGCAAGATGCCGCCAATGACAGTCAATAGAGCCAACGTTACCGTCAATGGACGACTGGTCAGCCAAACAAGCGAAAGCGCTCGGCGGCTATAGCCGAATACGCCTAAGGCTCGCCGCGCGAATCCAGCGTCAGAGTTATTTGTATCGGCCATAGCTGCTTAGAATACTTGAAATCAAAGGAGCGGATATGAAGATAATTACTCGACTTGCAAGCATGTGCTTGCATTATGTTGTTGAGTTCCGGCCCAGTTTAGATATCCGACACTAATAATCTAGCGAAAATGCTGTATGCGTGCTTAGCAGCGGCAGATGAGGGAGCGCTGCTGAATGAAGATCTCAGCTTTATCGCTTCAATCTGCTGCGGTCATACCCATTGCTCGATGATGGGTTTTTCAGTAAATCGGGCACAAAAAAAACGAGGTCCGAAGACCTCGCCTCTTTGTACAGCTTCGTAACGTTTAAACTATAACGGTACGATGTTCTCTGCCTGAGGACCTTTCTGGCCGTCAGTTACAGTGAACTCGACTTTCTGGCCTTCAGCCAGTGTCTTGAATCCGCTGCCAGTAATGTTGCTGAAGTGAGCAAATACGTCAGGACCTGACTCTTGCTCGATGAAGCCAAAGCCTTTGGCTTCGTTAAACCATTTTACGGTTCCGGTTACTGTAGACATCTTCTATTCCTAATTTTCAAAAGTTAAAGCCTCAAAAGCGAGGCGGTTAAGCGAGAGTGCTGCTTGGTACTTATGAGAATCAGGACGAGGTACAGATTGAACTTCGAAATGGTGTACATAAATATCAGCCGATCATTCTAGCTGCGGGCAGTATAGCCCCCGAAAATCGCAAGTCAATGAATATGCGGAGATAATTTTGTAGACATAAGTCGCTTTATTGCACCAAATCAGGGCGAAGAAGGCGATGCCAAGCGCGATCCTCGGCAGCCCAAGCTCCGGGCTGTAAAGATGCGTTTCACTGATGTTTGGCGCGCTGGCATTCTCACTAAATCCGAACGGTGGGTAATCGATACCATTCTAGATGGCATGACTGACAGCTGGAATTAAATTAGATTCAGAAATAATTCGCGTAATTTCCCCAGGTTAATTCAATAATTATTTTATTTATCAAATAGATAGGGAATTCATTGGCCGAAAGGTCAAAGCCTATGTCCAGCGTAATGGCTGAGATGTACTAGAGGATAAAGGCCAACGACATCAAGACCAGTACCCGAATGCCTGAATACCGGCTCGTTTCAGACTTACCCTAAACTCGTCGCGCAGATAACTTCCCCCGGTGATCATAATTCATGAGGGCCCCGTCGAGCTTATGAGGCTCATTTTGAAAAAGGCCCTATTCAAATTAGTTTCACTGCCATCAATTATGCCGAAGAAGTAGGAAATTACCGCAATATTATCGAGAATTAGCACTGGGTCAGGGATTGCTCAGTAGATATAGCTAAGACCATTCGGATGCTAAAACTTGCCTCCTTTCGTTATCGGCCATACGAAAATGCACCGAAATGTCTTTCCACTTCTCGCGATCGCGACATTGTTACGCCTGTTCACTTTCTGAGAATGTTGCAGATCCATTCTTATGGCTGGAAGAGGTCGAAGGCGAACGAGCTCTTGCTTGATATCAGTCGATTCTAAAGAGCATCGAGAAATCGATCGCGTTCACATTCTTGGTGATCGCATCGCTTGAGATGTAGTTAACGCCGGTTTCGGCGATCCGTCCTATCGATTCCAGTGTGATATTTCCGGATGCTTCGAGCTCTGCTGCCGTGTATCCATAGCTCTGGTTTGTTTTGACTGCAGATTTCAGCGCGTCTGTAGAGAAGTTGTCCAGAAGAATTCGTCCAGCACCGGCATCAAGCGCTTCAAGTAACTCTTCGTGAGATTCAACTTCGACCTCGATCAACACATCCAGATCCAACGATTGCACAGATTTGAGAGCTGCCGTGATGCTTCCAGCACTTTTAATGTGATTGGCTTTGATCAATATTGCGTCGAATAAACCCACTCGATGGTTTTTGCCACCACCGCAGGTTACTGCGTATTGCTGCGCGAGTCGTAATCCTGGAACCGTCTTTCGCGTATCCAGTATCTGTGCGCCCGTTCCGCTTACTGCAGCCACGTAGCTGGCTGTTGCGGTCGCCGTTGACGACAAGGTCTGCAGGAAGTTCAGGGCGGTTCTTTCGCCTGTTAGTAATGCGCGTGCGGGCCCGACAATCTTGCAGATGATGTCATCATTCTCAGCGCTTTGGCTGTCTCCGACATACCAATCGACCACGACAGCCTTATCTAGCTGCGCGAAGACTTCATCCACCCAAGCCTGCCCACATAGGACAAGGGATTGACGAGCGATAATGCTTGCGCCGACCACTGCCTCAGCATCAACAAGCGATGCCGTGAGGTCGCCACTGCCAATGTCTTCGTTGAGCGCATTGGCGACTAACGGACCTATTGAGAGTTTTTGTTCGTCTGAGAGCTTCATCATATCCCTGAAACAAAAGAAGCCCGGTCAAAACGAACGGGCTTCGGATGGTACAAGACGATTCGGCTTACATGAACCAGCCGTGACCTGGGCCGACCATGCTCATCAACATTGGAATGGACATGAGCGTATTCGAACGGGACGCCATAAATGCAATGTTCTTTGCCTTGGCTACCTGCTCGGGTGTGGCCTCCACCATGCCGAGAACCTTCTTCTGGTTTGGCCAGATCAAGATCCATACGTTAAACAGCATGATCGTACCCAACCAGGCGCCGACACCGATCATGTTCGCGTATGGATTGGGCGAGTCGCCCATCAGTCCAAACGTAAACGCCTGATGCAGCATGCCTTGCAATTGCAGATAGGCTGCGCCTGTAATCCAGGTCGCGAGAGCTCCCCATCGGAACCACCACAGCGCGCGAGGCGCAACATACTTGGCTATTCCAGCGCCGCCAGGGCCACCTTCATCACCTGCGGCCTCACCGAGCGCCGGTACCTGTATGAAATTGAAGTAGTAGAGGAGGCCGATCCAGGTAACACCTGACAATACATGCATCCATATAACGATAGACTTTGCTGTAACGCCGACGATATGCTCGCCAGGCATAAATGCAGCGATTAACACGGCTAGTACGATGCCACTGATAATTGTGCCGCCGATACTTTTTAAGGGATTCATTGTTCGCTTCTCCGAGGGGTTTCTAATTTTGGATAGGTTTCGGGAAATTACGCCATGGCGCAGTCGGTATTATAGGGATTGCGGCGACGAAATGAGACACATTCGTAACAGTTTGATTTAAAAAAGAAATCGCCACTGAAATTAACGAAAATAATGAAAAATAAGGGAAAGAACATTGCCGTCTTGTATCTTACCCTGCACTCTGGGCGACAATAAGCGGCGCCTCGGCTGTGGACGGACTCTGGGCGAAATCTCGTACTGGGTGATTTAACCTACCGATGAGTAGTGGCACATTATTGATCAGTTGGATGTTCGTTAGCGTGCAAATAACGATACAATCGCGACAGAACTTAAAGAAAGCTAATCACCGAATTAACAAACAGGATTGAATACGTGGACATCAATACTCGAATCGAAGATCAACTGAAATCAAGTAATGTACTTTTGTACATGAAGGGCACACCTGATTTTCCGCAATGCGGATTTTCCGGTCAGGCTATTGCCGCGCTGAAAGCAATCGGTCAACCATTCTCGTATGTGAATATCTTCGAGGATCAGGAAATTCGTGAAGGGCTGAAGGCCTACTCAGATTGGCCAACGTTTCCTCAGCTCTACGTGAAAGGAGAGTTGGTCGGTGGATGCGATATCATGATCGAGATGTATAACTCCGGTGAGCTGAAAGACTTACTGGAGAAGTAATTTCGTCTAGCGTTGTGATGGTGCGTTCTGCAATGATCGTTCGAACACATCCCGGAAGCGATTAACTGCCTCGCAAAACACGTCTGCGGTCATTTCTGCGTCGTAAGCGGCGGAGTGAGCTTGTGTTTCATCCCATTCAAGGCCCGCGGCGACAACGGCACGCGCGAGTACGGTTTGACCGAACGCGATGCCGCAGGTTGTGGCCGTGTCAAAACAACTAAATGGGTGAAATGGGTTCCGCTTGATCGCTGTTCTATTGACGGCCTCGTTCATGAAGCCGAGATCGAAGTGGGCATTGTGTCCGACCAGGACGGCTCGGCTGCAACGGGCATCACGAACGGCCAGCCTGACTTCGCGGAATATACGTTGTAAGGCATCCTGTTCGTCGATCGCCGGGCGCAACGGGTGGTGCGGGTCGATTCCATTGACAGCCAACGATGCCGGTTCAAGATTTGCACCCTCGAAAGGCTTCACGTGATACCGAATCGTTTCACCGCGCCTTATCAGTCCTTCGTCGTCCATGTCGAGAAACACGGCTGCAATTTCAAGCAGCGCATCAGTTTTTGAGTTGAATCCACCAGTCTCAACATCAACTACGACGGGAAGGAAACTGCGAAAGCGGTTCGCCATCGTTACTTCATTGGTCACTTAAAGGTCCGCCTTGAACAGGTTGTCGTCGAGAATAGCGCTCATCGTATAACGAACACCAAAGCCGGTGAACTTTGAGCCGACGTGCCCAAGTCCACCGTCATTGTCGCTCGCACTCAGGTCCATGTGAACCCATGGCGTATCATTTTCCACAAATTCAGCCAGAAAACTGGCGGCCAGAATGTGATCGCCTGGCGCTTTTGGCGAGCATTGCAAGAAGTCCGCAGTTTCACTTTTGAGATCCACCATAAATTCTTTACCAATCGGAAATGGCCAAACGCGCTCGCCACTGATTCGTCCCGTGTGTTTCAGGTGTGGGTGCAAGTCCGCGCGATTAGTAAATACACCAGAGTAATACGTTGTGATCGCTGTCACGCAGGACCCTGTGAGCGTTGCGTAATCGAATATGATCGCGGGCTTGTCCCGACTGGCGAGCACTAACGTGTCAGCCAGCGCCATGCGGCCTTCGGCATCCGTGTGAACGGTTTGGATGGTCTTGCCGTTTGCAGCGGTCACGACGTCCTGAGACTTGTATGCATTTGGGCCTGTGCGGTTTTCGGTTATTGCCAACCAGCAGTCGACAGCGATGGGTAGCTGTAACTCACTGATAGTCAAAAGTGTTCCCACGGCAACTGCGCTTCCTTGCATATCGCCATGCATGTCGAGCATGGACTGAAATGGCTTGAGATTCGTGCCGCCGGTATCAAAAATAATACCCTTGCCGACGAGTGAAAGATCAGCGTTCTTTGTTTTGGCGCCTGGCCGATAACGCAGTCGAAGTATGCCGGCACTGTCATTATCATTGCCCTGGGCAACTGCGAGGAATGCGCCAGCGCCAAGCTTAGTTAGTTCTTTCGTTCCGTATCGTTTGAACGACCAGCCATTCGCTTTGGCCAGCGTATGGACCAGACCAGAATAGGCGACTGCGTCCATTTTATTGGGTGGCATCGTGGTCAACCAACGGGCAAGATTATTGCCTTTCGCTTCAGCTTCAACTCGTGACGTGTCAATTTTTTTGGTGGCGCCAAGCAAGCGAAGGCTTTTGATGGGTGCTTTTGATTCCTTGGACTTGAATGACGGCAATTGAAACGCAGCCGCCAAAGCAGCGGCGATAACACAATTGTAGATGGACGTACTTTGATCAGCGCTGAATCCAATTACACAGATGCCAAGGCTTCCCGTATTTTCACCGCAGGCTTCTGCGACCAGTTTGCGTCCGAGCGTCAATTGTTCGAATATGGTGGCATCTTTTGCGATGCTTCCACCCACTACCAGAGTTTGCCGCGTATTGGACAATCGAGTCGTGAAAGTGGGTGTCGATCCGGCGGGCAACTTACGCAATAATCGCTGCATTTTGTCGCCGGACGGGAGCTGCTTGAAATGGCTTGCTGCGGGCTTTGGCGTTAGTATCAAAAGCAACTGATCGCAGCTCTCTAATGACTTAGCATCAACACGTCCAAGCTTTTGAAATATATGAGGATTTTTGAGTTCAGGCGGATTCATTTTTTGGCCTTAAAATTGTGGTGATGAAGCTTGACCCTAAGGGCACAAACCCCGAAGATGGCGGCCGCAAAGATATTCGTACTCTCCGGTGCGAAGAGGCGGTGATCCTAGCAGGACGACTGCACTAATTCACGCGACCGGCCAGATTGCATTCTGGCAGGCGCCCAGTGGACGCATTATGAGCAAGTTTAATCCGTTTGATGACATTGATCCTATCGAGACTACTGAGTGGCTTGAGTCGATCGACTCTGTGCTGACGGAACACGGTCCGGAGCGCGCACATTTCCTTCTCAATCAGATGATTGACTATTCGCGTCGTTCGGGCGCGTACCTGCCATACAGCCCTAATACCGCGTACCTCAATACGATTTCGACAGCACGGCAGCCAGAGTATCCGGGTGACCGGGCGTTGGAGCGTCGCATCGAAGCCTATATTCGCTGGAATGCGATGGCGATGGTCGTGCGGGCCAACCAAAAGAGCACCGAGTACGGCGGTCATATTTCAAGTTACGCGTCGTCCGCGACATTATACGAGGTCGGATTCAATCATTTCTGGCGTGCTGACAGCGAGAAGCAGAACGGCGACATGATCTTCATGCAAGGCCATTCGTCGCCCGGTATTTATGCGCGGTCTTTTCTTGAAGGGCGTTTCGCCGAGAAGGACCTGAATCGTTTCCGTCAGGAAGTGGGTGGTGGTGGATTGTCGTCTTATCCGCATCCGTGGTTGATGCCGGATTACTGGCAATTCCCGACCGTTTCGATGGGGTTGGGCCCGATGATGGCGATTTACCAGGCACGCTTCATGCGTTACATGGAGAACCGCGGCTTGGTTCCAGCGAGCGACCGCAAAGTCTGGGCGTTCCTCGGTGATGGCGAGATGGATGAACCTGAGTCGATGGGTGCGATCACGATGCCAGTTCGAGAAGGTCTCGATAATCTCGTGTTCGTCGTCAACTGTAACCTGCAGCGCCTGGACGGCCCGGTTCGTGGCAACGGTAAAATTATTCAGGAATTGGAAGCGGCCTTCGGCGGCGCGGGTTGGAATGTAATCAAGGTTGTTTGGGGGTCGAAATGGGACCCTCTACTCGCCAAAGATCAGTCCGGGAAACTTCGCCAACTGATGGAAGAGACCGTCGACGGCGAGTACCAGAAGATCAAGTCTATGGACGGCAAGTATGTTCGCGATTCCTTCTTCGGTAAGCATCCGGAAACCGCTGAGTTGGTTGCCAATATGTCAGACGACGAGATATGGCATCTAAATCGCGGTGGTCATGATCCCGCAAAAGTTTATGCAGCTTACGACGCTGCAACGAAACACAAAGGTGGTCCGACCATTATTCTTGCCAAGACCGTTAAGGGATTCGGCATGGGTTCTGCGGGTGAAGGGCAAAACACGGCCCACCAACAGAAGAAGTTTGATATCGAGGAGCTTAAGAAGTTCCGAGACCGATTTAATATTCCGGTCTCCGACAAGGATATTGGTGACGTACCGTATTATAAACCAGCAGCTGATAGCCCGGAACTCGAGTATATGCTCGAGCGGCGACATTCGATGGGTGGTTTCTTACCAGCGCGACGGGCGAAGTCCAAGTCATTACCTGTTCCGGCATTAGAAACCTTTAAGACGCAGCTGGAAGGGACTGGTGATCGTGAGGCGTCGACAACAATGGCGTTTGTCCGGATCCTGACCGCGCTGACGCGCGATAAGAAGATCGGAAAGCACATCGTACCGATCGTTCCCGATGAAGCGCGCACCTTTGGTATGGAGGGCATGTTCCGACAGGTCGGAATTTACTCATCGAAGGGCCAGCTTTACGAGCCGCAAGATTCCGGCGAACTCATGTATTACCGTGAGGACAAGAAAGGCCAGATCCTTGAGGAAGGCATCAATGAGGGTGGTGCATTTTGCTCGTGGGCAGCCGCGGGAACGGCGTACTCCAATCACGATGTGCCGATGATACCGTTCTATATCTACTACTCGATGTTCGGATTCCAGCGCATTGGTGACTTCATCTGGGCTGGAGGAGATCAACAAACTCGCGGCTTTTTGATGGGGGGAACGGCGGGTCGCACGACGCTTGCCGGCGAAGGCCTGCAGCATCAGGATGGCCACAGTCTGGTCACTTCGTCGACGATTCCAAACTGCCGCTCCTATGATCCGACCTATGCCTACGAATTGGCAGTCATTATTCAAGACGGTCTCCGACGCATGATTGGTGAGCAGGAGAATATTTTCTATTACATCACCTGTATGAACGAGAACTACACACATCCGGCGATGCCTGCCGGGGTTGAGGATGGAATCCTACGCGGCATGTATCTCCTGAATGCTGGAGGGCAGGGCAAGGTTCGGGCACAGCTGATGGGGTCGGGTACCATTCTTCGAGAAGTTATCGGAGCCGCCGACTTACTGATGGAGGATTTCGGGATACCAACGGATATTTGGTCAGTTACAAGCTTTAACGAGTTGCGGCGTGACGCACTCGAGGTTGCGCGCTGGAATCAGCTGCATCCAGCAGAGACGCAACGGAAATGCTATGTCGAACGATGCTTTGCCGAAAGACCGGGACCGTATATCGCCGCGACCGATTACATGAAGATCATCGCTGATCAGATTCAACGTTGGGTGCCGGGCCGATTCATTTCGCTAGGCACCGACGGATACGGACGAAGTGATTCGCGAAAGGCTTTGCGACAGCATTTTGAGGTCGACAAACGTTATATTGCTATCACTGCATTGAAAGCACTTGCCGATGATGGTGTCCTGGATCATGAAGTGGTTGCGCAAGCGATCCAGAAATACGGTATCAATCCGGATCGTCCTGATCCGGTTACGCTGTAACGGTTCGGGGACGCGAAGATGACGAAAACAATCGACATAGTTATTCCCGATCTCGGCGACTTCGAGAACATCGAAGTTATTGAGGTGCTGGTTGCCGCGGGTGAAGCAGTCGAACGTGAAGATGGTTTGATTATCGTCGAAAC
>CAJXYT010000033.1 GCA_913063505.1 uncultured Gammaproteobacteria bacterium
TAATGATACGGCGACCACCGAGATCTACACCTCTCTATTCGTCGGCAGCGTCAGATGTGTATAAGAGACAGGACTACTTCGCGTGTGGCAAGCTCGACAAAGACGTTGCTGCGGCTGTCATCGGTGGCATCGCCGAAGGCTGTATTCAAGCTGGCGCTGCGCTGATCGGTGGCGAAACGGCTGAAATGCCAGACATGTATTCGGACGGCGACTATGATCTTGCCGGATTTACGGTTGGCGCTGTAGAGCGTGATCAACTGATCGACGGTAGCCGCATCAGCAGTGGGGACGCGATTATAGGATTGGCCTCAAGTGGACCTCACTCCAACGGCTACTCACTCATACGAAAAGTACTCGAGCGCGCACCAAACGCAGAGATAGAAGGTTGCCCCGCTATTGAGCTCCTGCTGACGCCGACCAAAATCTATGTGGAACCTATCCTGTCTCTTATGCGGTCGACGACCGTCAAAGGGCTTGCGCATATCACGGGCGGTGGAATCACCGAAAATATTCCGCGTGTACTGCAAGGGGCAATCGATGCCGAGATCGACACCAGCAGTTGGTCAAGAGGGCCGGTTTTTGACTGGCTTGCCAAGATTGGGGGTATCGAGGTTGCCGAAATGCGGCGCACCTTTAATTGCGGCGTGGGTATGATTGTCATAGTGGACGCAAATAATGCCGACACGGCGATCCGGCAACTCAATGAGAGCGGGGGATCCGCTTGGCAAATCGGTCGAATAGTCGACGCCGATCCAGCCACTGCTCGAGCCGTGCGATACATCTAATGGCGAGCCAGTGCAAAACTGCAATCCTGATTTCCGGATCGGGCACCAACCTGCAAGCGTTTATCGACGCTGCAGAGAACGACGGTCTGAATCTCGATCTAACGATCGTATTCAGTAATAACCCGAATGCCTATGGGCTCGAGCGTGCCGAACGCGCTGGGATCGCAACTGCGTGTATTCAACATTCAGACTTTCTGGACCGCGAATCTTTCGATTGTGCTGTCATTACAGAACTGGACCGACATCAACCCGACCTCCTTATTCTGGCTGGATTTATGCGCATCTTGAGCCCTGCATTTGTCGCGCACTATTCTGGCAAAATCTTGAATATTCACCCTGCATTGCTGCCAAAATACCCTGGCTTGAATACCCACCAACGAGTGCTTGATGCGGGCGATAAATGGCACGGCAGCACGGTGCACTTTGTCACCGAAGAACTTGACCGTGGACCCCGCATCCTGCAGGGCCGCATCACTATCGATCCCTCAGAAACGGCGGATGAGCTGCGGGACCGCGTGCAAACCATTGAACACCATATTTATCCGCTGGCGGCGAGTTGGGTGGGCTCCGGCAAAGTGGTATTCAAGAACGGGCAATGTTGGGTTGATGGCGAAAAATCGCCAGAGCCATCGCAGGTAACGCTTTAGGCCTTCGGCAGGGTCACGCCAGTTTGGCCCTGATACTTGCCGCCGCGATCTTTATATGAGGTCTCGCAGGGTTCATCCGACTCCATAAACAGCATTTGCGCCACACCCTCGTTCGCATAAATCCTCGCGGGCAATGGCGTTGTGTTTGAAAACTCGAGCGTCACGTGTCCCTCCCACTCGGGTTCGAGTGGTGTCACGTTCACAATAATACCGCAGCGGGCATAGGTAGATTTACCAAGGCAAATGGTCAAGACCGTTCGAGGAATGCGAAAATATTCGACAGTTCGCGCCAGTGCAAAAGAATTCGGCGGAATAACACAACTATCGCCTTGGAAGTTGACGAAGCTTGATTCATCAAAAGCTTTCGGATCCACGATCACCGAATTGATATTGGTGAAAATCTTGAATTCATTAGAACATCGAACATCATAGCCATAGCTTGAAGTCCCATAAGACACAATTCGACTGCCTGCATTTTCTCGCACTTGCCCTGGCTCGAATGGCTCGATCATGCCGTCGCTCTCCACCATGCGACGAATCCAACGGTCTGACTTGATGCTCATGTATTTCCCTCAACAACGATATTGCCAAATTTTGAACTGTAATCACTGCGTTGAGACGCCTGCGCAACTGCAATTTGCAGCGCCGCATCCCGGTACGCCTTAGCGGCGGCGGAATCCGGATCTGCTAATACCGTTGGTGTGCCGCTATCAGTTTGTTTGCGAATGCTCGATACCAACGGAAATTGCCCCAATAATGGGATCTCGAAGTCTTCAACCATCTTATCCGCACCACCAGAGCCGAAGATCGCCTCAGCGTGTCCGCAAGAAGAGCATATATGCGCACTCATGTTTTCAACAACCCCCAGTACAGGAATGGACACCTTTCGAAACATTGCCAAACCCTTGCGGGCGTCCAGTGTCGCTATGTTCTGCGGTGTCGTAACAATTACGACGCCCGAGACCGGCACTTTCTGCGAGAGTGTCAGCTGGATATCGCCCGTTCCAGGCGGCATGTCAACGATCAGATAATCAAGTTCGCCCCATATCGTCTGGTGCATAAGCTGATTTAACGCAGAAGTCACCATCGGGCCACGCCAAACCATCGGCTGATCGGGATTGACCAAAAACCCGATGGACATGACTTTCAAACCGTGACCTTCGAGGGGTAACATTGATTTTCCATCTTCGCTGACTGGCTGCTCTCCGCTGAGTCCGAGCATTTGCGGCTGACTAGGGCCATAGATATCAGCATCGAGCACACCGACTGCCGCACCACTGGCTGAAAGGGCCAATGCGACATTTACCGCAACAGTCGACTTCCCAACGCCGCCTTTGCCCGACGCAATCGCAATAATGTTCTTAATTCCGGGAACCGGTTTCAAATTGCCCTGCACCGCGTGCGAGGAAATTTTCGTCAGTACCGACACATTCGCGACAGACGCGCCCGTGTGAGCGCACAACTCAATCTCGATTTGCGCCTTAATTGCATCGATGGCTTCTCCTGCTGGAAAACGCAGTTCGATTATCGCGCTGGCCTTTGTGCCTGAAACATCGGTTTTCAGGACACGGCCAATACTGCCGAGTGATTGACCAATCGCCTCTAACTCAATGGAATGGAGGAACTTATTCACATCTGCTTCTGATAACACCGTCATACTTCGCTGGCTAACATTGGATAAAAATTCATTAATAAATTACTAGCAATCTGGAAATTCGTGGGTGCATTGTAACGGAGCCGAGGGATGTCTGAAAGCTAGTATTGGCGGGCAATGTGCAGGGTCCGATGTTGATATAATCACGCCTCGTGAACTATCGGTAACGACTTTGTTTGAGAAAATCAAAGACATCGAATAAATATCGCTGGGCGTGGCATAATCGCGCCCACTGACCACTCGACCAAACGCATGCGATTTTGCAGCATATGTCTGACAAACAAAGAAAAATTCTCGTAACCAGCGCCCTACCTTACGCCAACGGGCCCATTCATATGGGGCACATGGTCGAATACCTACAGACCGATATCTGGGTACGCTTTCAAAAGCTGCGTGGCCATGACTGTACTTACGTCTGCGCATCGGATTCCCATGGCACACCTATCATGCTCAAAGCCCGCGAACTGGGCGTTACCCCCGAGGCGTTGACAGAAGAGATCTCGGCCGACTTTATTCGCGATTTTTCCGACTTTGGCGTGGAGTTCGACAACTATCATTCGACCCACTCAAAAGAAAACGAACAACTGGTTGGCGAAATCTACGGCCGTCTTCGGGAAGCCAACGAAATCTACACCCGAACAATCGAGCAGTCATATGACGAGAAGGAAGGCATATTCCTCCCCGATCGATTTGTTCGCGGTACCTGCCCTCGGTGTAAAAGTGATGATCAGCCAGGTGATGCCTGTGAAGTTTGCGGTACAACAAATACGCCAGAGAGCCTAATCAATCCGGTTTCCGTCTTATCCGGAACGACACCCGTAAAGCGCGAATCCGAGCACTATTTCTTCAAACTCAGCGAACACCAAGATCGCTTACGCCAGTGGATGAGCGACGCCACTCTTGACAAGAACGTCGTATCGAAACTCGATGAGTGGTTCGACGCCGGTCTGAATGATTGGGATATATCACGTGATGCTCCCTACTTCGGCTTTAAAATTCCTGGCACTGAGGATAAGTATTTTTATGTCTGGCTAGATGCCCCAGTTGGATATATGGCGAGCTTCAAGAATCTTTGCGACCGCAGCGAACACCTCAATTTCGATGATTACTGGAACAAAGATAGCGATGCCGAGCTGTACCATTTTATCGGCAAAGACATCATGTATTTCCATACGCTGTTTTGGCCAGCCGTCTTAAAGGGTGCCGGCTTTCGAACACCAACCAGTGTTTTTACGCATGGATTTTTGACTGTAAATGGGCAAAAGATGTCGAAGTCGCGCGGTACATTTATTAAAGCGCGAACCTATCTGGACAATCTCAATCCAGAATTCCTACGTTACTACTATGCCGCGAAGCTGGGTCCGACGATTGAAGACATAGACCTCAATCTCGAAGACTTCGTCGCGCGCGTGAATTCAGATCTGGTGGGAAAATTAATAAACATTGCCAGCCGCTGTGCCGGGTTCATTAGCAAAGAATTTGACGGCCGACTATCAGGGTTATTGCCTGACGCGGCTTTATTTTCGGAGTTCAGCGATGCATCTGATCAACTCGCTGAACATTTTGAGCGTAGAGAATATTCAAAGGCCATACGTCAGGTAATGGCGCTAGCGGACAAGGCAAATCGCTACATCGATGAAAACAAGCCGTGGGCCATGATCAAAGATGAAGAACGTCGGAGCGAAGTACAGCAGGTGTGTACACAGGGTCTGAATATGTTCCGAAGTTTGATGATCTATTTATCACCAGTTAATCCCGGCGTTGCAAAAGATGCCCGCCAGTTTTTCAATGAGGGTAACTGGCATTGGGATGATGCGTCGATACCACTTCTGGACGTCTCACTGCCCAAGTTCAAACCATTATTGACGCGAGTTGATTCTGACCAGATTCAGCGTCTTGTCGAGCAATCTAAGGAGAGCACAACCGTGGTTGCAGCAGAATCTACTGACGACACAATCAGCATAGACGACTTTATGAAGGTCGACTTACGGATTGCTCGAATCGAGAAGGCCGAGGCGGTCGAAGGCGCGGACAAACTACTGGCACTCACCCTCGATGTTGGTGACTCCAAGCGCAGCGTTTTTGCGGGCATCAAAGCTGCCTACGACCCGGAGACGCTCATTGGACGTCACGTCGTCGTGGTCGCCAATCTTGCGCCACGAAAAATGAGATTTGGCGTCTCTGAAGGCATGGTTCTCGCTACAGGGCCGGGTGGAGAAGATATCTTCCTGCTTTCACCCGATGACGGCGCAAAACCGGGCATGCGCGTCAAGTAATCCTTACAATAGCGGAATGGCCGAACTCATCGTCATTCTTATCAGTACCGTACTGGTCAACAATTTCGTGTTGGTCAGATTTCTCGGGCTGTGCCCGTTTCTGGGCGTCTCGCGAAATCTTGAAGCGGCTACCGGTATGTCGTTGGCTACAGGTTTCGTACTAACATTATCTTCTGCGACCGCTTACCTGTTGCATGAATACGTTCTCGCGCCACTAGAGCTTGAGTATCTCCGGACGATTAGCTTCATTCTCGTGATCGCGGCCAGTGTGCAATTCACCGAGATCATGGTACGTCGTATGAGTCCTCTGCTGGAGCAGGTCCTGGGTATTTACATTCCCCTCATAGCCACGAATTGCGCGGTGCTGGGCGTCGCGCTACTCAATGTTCAAGAGTCCAAAGGTTTTGTGCAATCAGTTTTCTTTGGTTTCGGTGCGTCTCTTGGCTTCGCACTGGTACTCGTCACATTCGCAGCAATGCGGGAACGTATTGATGCTGCGGATATCCCTGCCCCATTTCGCGGTACGGCGATCGCGTTGATGACCGCCGGTATCATGTCACTCGCGTTTATGGGCTTCACCGGCATGGCCCGGCCTTAGTGGTAGATATGTGGACTGCCATATTAACAATTGCCTCTATTGCTCTGATCGCGGGACTCGGACTAAGCCTCGCATCACGCCACTTGTCATCGAAGGAGGGAGACCTTGTCGAGCAGGTCAACGATATGCTGCCACAAACACAATGCGCGCAATGTGGATATCCAGGATGCCGACCGTATGCTACCGCTGTCGTTGAAGACGGAGTTGCGATCAATCTATGTCCTCCCGGCGGTGATGAGACTATCCAACGCCTGGCCACTTTGCTCGGCAGAGACTCGCTTCCGCTCTCTGAAATTATGGTGCCTTCGGTCGCCGTTATTGATGAATCCCTTTGCATCGGCTGTACGCATTGTCGCAATGCCTGTCCCGTCGATGCGATCGTCGGCGCTCATCAGCTGATGCATACCATTATCGAATCAGAATGCACCGGCTGTGAATTGTGCGTCACGCCTTGTCCTGTCGACTGCATTAGCATGAAGCCGCTGACATGAGCGCGCCTACCTATGACCTGGGCACACTGCATGGCGGCCTCAGGCTACCCGCAAACAAATCCGTATCGACACGTCAGCCTATTATCAATGCACCTCTACCATCGCAGCTGGTGCTCCCGATCACGCAACATGTTGGCGATCCGGCACAGCCGATTATTGGAATCGGGGAGCGAGTTCTAAAGGGCCAGTTAATTGCCGAAATGACCGGTAGCCTGGGAGCGCCAGTACACGCCTCATCGTCTGGTAAGGTCATCGCGATCGAACCGCGGCCTGTCTCACGCCGTAATGGCGACAACGCACCTTGTATCATCATCGAATGTGACGGCAAAGATGAGGCTATCCAGGCTGCTGATGCAATGCCCAACTTCACAGAAATTTCGCCGAGTAGCTTGCTTCGTGCGATCCTGCAAGGCGGTATTGTCGGTCTGGGCGGCGCCGTTTTCCCAACAGCTCAGAAGCTAATGCAAGCGCGCACCTGCGATATAGATCAACTCCTACTCAATGGTGTTGAATGCGAGTCCTATATCAGTTGCGATGACATGCTCATGCGTGAGCGGGCCGGCCAGGTAATTAGCGGCGCCCAAATTCTAATGCACGCACTCGAGATCGATAAGTGTCTCATTGCAATCGAAAGCGACAAGCCAGAGGCGATTCGGGCTCTGGGAGGGGTGCTCGGAGAAATGGACGATAGCAGGATCACCCTCAAGCAAGTACCAACAATTTATCCATCCGGAGGCGAAGACCAGCTTGTCCAGCTCGTTACGAATCGAGAAGTACCAAGCGGCGGTCTTCCATCCGACGTTGGTTGCCTCGTACAGAATGTTGGAACGGCCGCAGCGATACATGACTGGATCATCGACAACCAACCACTGATTGCACGCATCACCACGATAACCGGAGATGGCGTAGCCAACCCTATCAATGTCCGGGCGCGTATCGGAACAACGATAGAAGACGTTATTACTCTTGCCGGCGGCTACACAGATCGTGCTCGACAATTGATAATCGGTGGCCCCATGACCGGTAAATCCGTCACCACCGACCGGGTTCCACTGGTCAAATCAACGAACTGCATCCTGGTCTCTTCCGAGACACCTTCGGCCGAGCCGGAAATGCCCTGTATTCGCTGCGGCGACTGCGCCTCTGTTTGCCCTGTCCAACTCCTTCCGCAGCAATTGTTTTGGTACGCCTGCGCGGACAATGAAATCAAACTGCGTGAATTCGGATTAATAGATTGCATTGAGTGCGGATGCTGCGATCTGGTTTGCCCCAGCCATATTCCGCTGACGGTCAATTTTCGTGTGGCGAAGGGGCGCATCCGTGAGCTTGCTGATGAAAAAGCGCGGGCAGTTCGGGCTCGACAACGATTTGAAGCGCGCAATGATCGTCTAGAGCGAGAAAAATCTGAACGAGAGTGTGAGCTCAGAAATCAAAAGGATTTAGCCAAAAAAGCCGGTCCATCGGCTATCGCGGAAATTCTAAAGCGAAAACAACAGAAAAATGAGGATGACAGCTAGTGGAATTTGAGCACCGCGAAGCGCCATTTCTCTCGCCGCAGGTCAGCGTCTCTTCATTGATGCTGCAGGTTCTCGCGGCCCTCATTCCGGCAGCGATGGCGCATGTTTGGTATTTCGGGCCAGGCTTCATCTTGAACCTGCTCGTCGCCGCCGTATTCGCAGCGACAGGCGAAGCATTGATGCTCAGTCTGCGCAGCAGGAAACCCGCGTCCGGCCTGACGGATTACAGTGCGTTGGTTACTGCCGCATTGCTCGCATTCGCATTGCCATCGTTAACCCCATGGTGGGTAACGGCAACGGGTGCTTTATTCGCCGTAGTGGTTGCGAAACATCTTTACGGTGGGCTTGGATTCAACATGTTTAATCCGGCAATGGCCGGCTATGTTGTCATCTTGGTTGCTTTCCCGATGCATCTGAATCTATGGGTCGCGCCAAGCATGGGTGATCTTGACTACCAACACCTTTCCATTCTGGAAACGCTGACTTTCACTTTAACCGGGTCTCTGCCCGATGGCGTCCTGTTTGACGCCGTTAGCCGGGCAACGCCGTTGGACGTAATGAAGTCGGGACTCAATAACGCCCGTACAGTAGCGGAAATTCGTGCCGCACCGATAATGGGCAGCTTCGGCGGTCGAGGCTGGGAGTGGATCGGTAATTTCACTGCGATTGGCGGATTCTGGTTACTAGCGAAGAAAGTTATTCGCTGGCACATTCCTGTGGGTGTCGGTCTGGGTCTACTTTTTCCCGCAACCATCATGTACATGATCGAACCTGGTTCAGCGGCAAGTCCAGGATTCCATCTATTTGGTGGTGCAACCATTCTTTGTGCCTTCTTTATCGCGACCGACCCGGTATCAGCAGCAACCAGCCCGAAGGGACGCCTGATATACGGTCTCGGTATTGGTTTCCTGATTTACTGCATACGCCGCTGGGGCAGCTACGCTGACGGCGTTGCATTTGCCGTTTTGCTCATGAACATAGCGGTCCCAACGATTGACTATTTAACCCGCCCTCATATTATCGGCCATAATAAAAATTCCGGAAGCGGTGAGTCCGATGTCTAACCTTCCCGTCTGGAAAAGCGGCGTGAACCTGGCTGTCATCGCGGCGTTTTGCACTTCGCTGGTAGCGTTGACCTGGGCATTCACGGCCGAGCGGATCGAGACTAACCAGCAAGAGTGGTTGGAGCGCAGTTTAAAACCCGCCCTCGCCGGCCTATTCTTCGACAGTCCGGTTACCGAGTCAATGATCACTCTTCAGCCTCCACATGAATTGCCAGGTAACGAAACTGCGGTCATATACCGGGTCTACGCTGGCGTCGAGCCGGTTGCGGCGTTATTCGTCATCTCGGCCAGAGATGGCTACACCGGTCCGATTCGAATATTGGTCGGTGTCGCGATGGACGGGACCGTCACGGGTGTTCGAGTACTGGAGCACCGTGAGACCCCCGGACTCGGTGATCGAATTGAATTAACGAAGTCGAACTGGGTACTGCAGTTCGATGGACAATCACTGAAAAATCCAGAGGCCAGTCGATGGTCCATCAAAAGTGACGGCGGAGATTTTGATCAACTAACCGGTGCATCGATAACACCGAGAGCTATCATCAAAGCGATTAAGAAAACGCTAACCTATTTTGAAGCCAATCGCGTCTCGGTCTTTACGGCATCGGTCAATGACGAGAATAGTGCCTCAGAGGAGGATGACTGATGTCAGTTGGTATTATGGAACGATTCAAATCGGGCCTTTGGCATGATAATCCTGGTCTTGTTCAATTATTGGGCTTGTGCCCGCTACTCGCCGTAACATCCACCTTCGTGAATGGATTGGGTCTGGGTATTGCAACGTTAGCAGTGTTAATGACATCAAATGCTCTTGTATCAGCAGCGAGGCGCTGGATTGAGCCAGAAATACGCGTACCTATCTATGTGCTGATTATCGCCAGCCTCGTCACATGTATAGAACTGCTCTTTAAGGCCTGGCTTCCTGATTTGGATAGATCTTTGGGTATATTCATACCGCTTATCGTTACCAACTGTGCAATCGTCGCCCGCGCCGAAGTGTTCGCGTCCCGAAACCCCGTTGGCACCAGTATTATCGATGGCCTTGTAATGGGCAGCGGTTTCGCTCTGCTATTGATGGCTATCGGCGCTTTTCGAGAGTTATTCGGACAAGGCTCACTATTTGCACGCATGGATATGTTGTTCGGCGGTGAGCCCGTCCGCGGCATTGTTTTAGCCGAGAGCGGTTGGTTATTGCTGGTTCTGCCGCCAGGTGCTTTCTTCAGTCTGGCACTCGCAATCGCTACAAAGAACGCGATAGACAAGCATCGAGAAGCGTCGCGAAATGCAATTGCGCGTCGCGCCCAAACTTTAAACCGTTAGGCGCGCTGACCATGAACACCGAAAAGAGAATCGCTATTTACAGCATGCTGCGTGAGCAGATGCCCGCGCCAACTACCGAGTTAAACTATAAGAACCCATTTGAATTAATGGTCGCTGTCATCTTGTCAGCGCAGGCAACAGACATCAGCGTTAATAAGGCGACCAGCAAGCTTTATCCCGTCGCCTGCACGCCTGAGTCGATTCTTGCGATTGGCGTTGATGGCCTGAAATCCTACATACGTACCATTGGTCTTTTTAATGGTAAGGCTGAAAACATCATCAAGACATGCCGTATCGTTATCGAAGAGCATGGCGGTGAAGTACCACGAACACGGGCAGAGCGCGAGGCCCTTCCTGGTGTTGGGCGAAAGACAGCGAATGTTATCTTGAACACAGCGTTTGGCGAACCGACAATCGCAGTAGATACGCATATCTTCCGCGTCTCAAATCGTACCGGTCTAGCCAAAGGCAAAACACCGCTGGCGGTTGAAAAGCGCCTGGTAAGAATGACGCCTGATGAATTCAAGCTAGACGCACACCATTGGCTGATTCTGCATGGCCGATACGTATGCAAGGCACGCGCGCCGGTTTGCGGAAAGTGCGCGATAATCAAATGGTGCGAATTCAAGAAAAAGGTAATTGCATGATATTCGGTCAGGACAGAAACGAGCTCAGAAAAATGTATGCTGACGCTTGGAAGAAACAATGCGACAAGTCACCCCTCACGCCGCTCGAGGCCCAAATCGCAGACGTCGTCGAATGGCACCCTGAATATCACGACGACGTCACAAGTGACAAACTTAATAAGGACTACACACCGGACGGTGGACAGACGAATCCTTTCTTACATATGGGGTTGCATCTTGGAATACGCGAACAGGTTACTACCGACCGCCCAGCCGGAATTAACGCAATCTATTCAATATTGACCAGTAAAACTGGTGATGCGCATTCGGCGGAGCACCAAATGATTGACTGTCTTGCGGAAACTCTATGGGAAGCGCAGAGTCAAAATAGCCCTCCAGACGAAGTGAAATATCTCGATCGCTTGCGACGACTCATGGGGTAGACTGTAATAAATACAGTCACTTACAGGTCTTATCTGGTAACGGAAAAACAGGATTATCATGAGCGACAATGAGTCACATTGTCCGGTACAGAGCGCTAGCCTCGAAGAAATACGACAACATAAATATTGGCCGGCACTCTAAGTGTTGGATAACGGAGACGTGCAATGGGAATATCGGTGAAATTGAAAAATCAGGTCATTGGAATTCTGGATCCAATAGGAGGCTGGCTCATGCTGCTACCGATACGGATTTTGCTAGCGTATGAATTTAGCACTGCCGGAATGATGAAATTCAATAGCAATAACTGGTTTGCTAATGATCAAGATAATTTCCTGTTTCCGTTCAACTATGTCCCAGTCGAAGTCAGTTGGTTCATGGCAACCTGGGCTGAGATTCTGGGTGGCCTGTGTCTACTCTTCGGTCTGTTTACTCGCTTCTGGGCGTTCAGCTTGATCATCGTCTCCATTATGGCGATATCGGATATGCACTGGCCAGACAGTTGGGACAACTTATCCGAGCTCTGGAAGGGTTATGCAATTATAAATAAGGGCTTCGGTAACTACCGCGTGCAACTTTTGTTCATCGCTATGCTGATTCCGTTAGTGTTCAGCGGTGCCGGAAAACTCAGCATCGATAGTATTCTCGCCAAGAAATTCTCCTGAGAATGAATAGGACCTAATCTAGATGCGGTGCTAGTGCCTGTTGCCACAAGAAATAGCCGCGCTGATTGAGGTGCAGACCATCGTCGACGAAAACATCTCGTGGATTGCCGTCAGAATCGAGTAACGGCGACGCAAGATCAGCATATCCAAGATTCGGATGGCTTTCCGAATACTCGCGTACCATGCGGTTCGCCTCCACCATTTGCGGCCATTTGTCCCACCGCAGCTTACTTGGCTTAATGGAGATATATATCAGATGAACCTTTGGAAAATCTGACTGCACGATCGTGACAAGCTCTTTGTAGTCCTCAAAAACCTGATCGGCCATCTTTCCACGCCCGACGTCGTTGTCGCCGGCATACAAAAAGATCTTGGTTGGAGCGTATGGTTTGATTACCTGGTCATAGAAATAGATAACATCTGATATTTCAGACCCACCAAACCCACGATTAATGATCGGCCTACCGGGGAACGCAGTCGCTGTCGACCAATACCGCACGCTTGAACTACCGACAAACAGAATTGCATTTTCTGGAAAGGTGTTTTTGCTGTCCCATGCAGTAAAGGTCTTAATAGCCTTGGCGAATCTCTCTGGGTCAGGATCCGGAGAGTCGGCGTAAGCCTCCAAGCTAAGACAAAGAAAGGTGATAAAAACGAGCGGATATATGTGTTTCTTCATGAAATCGAATCTATTCCTGACACTATTTCGGCATATACAAATCAGTCAGTGTTCCCTCAAACGCCTCTGACGCGAATGCAATCGTCTCAGAGAGCGTTGGGTGCGGATGGATGGTTAAACTGATGTCCGCCGCGTCGGCGTCCATTTCAATTGCCAGTCCAATCTCGGCAATAAGATCACCCGCGCTCTGGCCAACGACTGCGCCACCGAGTACACGACCTGTTTTCTTGTCAAACAACAGTTTTGTGAAACCTTCTGAACGACCGAGGGCAAGTGCCCTGCCGCTTGCGGCCCACGGAAACTGTGCCTTCTCGTAGTCGATACCCTGAGCCTTCGCCTCAAGCTCGGTAAGCCCAACCCACGCAATTTCAGGATCCGTGTAAGCAACCGAGGGGATCGTCCGTGCGTCAAAGTAACTCTTTTTACCCGCCACGACTTCAGCGGCAACCTTAGCCTCATGCGATGCCTTGTGCGCCAGCATTGGCCCACCGGCGAGATCACCAATCGCGAAAATGTGCGGCACGTTCGTGCGCATCTGCTTATCGACTTCGATGATGCCGCGCTGATCAACTGCAACGCCGGCTTTCTCTGCATCCAGAGTTCCACCATTGGCCCTCCGGCCTATTGCAACAAGCACTCGGTCATAGACACCAACCGATGGCGCTTTGTCACCTTCGAAGCTGACTTCGATTCCCGGTACCGTCGCACGCATACCCGTAACTTTAGTAGACACCATGATCGCGTCGTAGCGTTTTTTGATGATCTTCATAAACGGGCGCAACAGATCGGGGTCAGTGCCGGGCATTAACGAGTCGGCCAACTCAACAACACTAACGTCGGCACCTAAGGCGGCGTAGACGCAAGCCATTTCGAGACCAATGATGCCGCCACCGACGACCAGCATTTTCTTTGGGATCGGCGTCAGTTCAAGTGCACCAGTGGAATCAACAATTCGCGGGTCATCCGGCAAGCCCGGCAACATTACTGGTTTGGACCCAGCCGCAATAATGCAGTACTCGAAATCAATCGTTTCGTCATTATCCAAGCGCACACGATTCGTCGATTCGAATTTAGCCACCCCGGTGATGACTTTCACTTTACGTTGTTTCGCCATGGTCTGGAGACCACTGGTCAGCTTTCCAACAACTTCGTTCTTCCAGTCGCGCAGTTTCTCACCATCGATTTTCGGTTTGCCAAAGGTGACGCCATGTGCCGCCATCGCTTCTGCTTCATCAATCACCTTGGCTGCATGCAGAAGCGCCTTCGACGGAATGCATCCGACGTTCAAGCAAACGCCGCCGATTACTGGCCATCGTTCGACCATTATGACGTCGACACCAAGGTCGGCGGCTCGAAATGCCGCCGTATAGCCGCCCGGTCCCGATCCTATGACAAGCAGTTTCGCAGAGTAAGTTGCATCGCTTCCCGCCTTGCTTGTCACTCCCGCAACTACCGCTTCGATTTCGGACGGTGTTATGACCTGCGCTTCATCGTGAAGTTTGTCAGGCACTGCAGAGGGGGTGATCTCAGCCAGGATATTGCCCGTCGAAACCTTGCTGCCAACATCAACACTTAAGGAAACAATTTTTCCGGCCACTTCGGCCGGTACGTCTATCGATGCCTTGTCGGTCTCGATCGTGATCAATGGATCCTCAACCGCGATGGTGTCGCCAACGGCGACGAACACCTCGATGATCTCAACGTCTTCAAAATCACCCAGATCGGGGACTCGTAATTGCACTGTTTCGGTCACTATTTACTCGCCTTCAACAAAGCATCTACATCAGCAAGCGCTTTACCTAGATAGGTTGTGAACCGTGCCGCCTGAGCACCATCGATAACTCGATGGTCGTATGAGAAAGACAGCGGCAACATTAACTTCGGCTCGAACTCAGATCCATTCCATATCGGTTGTATTAACGAGCGCGACACGCCAAGAATCGCAACCTCAGGAGCGTTAATAATTGGTGTGAAAGCCGTGCCGCCGATACCACCGAGGCTCGAAATTGTAAAACTCGCGCCCTGCATCTGCGGAGCTTTAAGTTTTCCATCTCGTGCTAAGGCTGATAACTCGCCAAGCTCTGTAGCAATTTCATAGACGTCTTTTTGGTCGACATCACGAATCACGGGAACAACCAGTCCTTGTGGAGTATCTGCTGCAAATCCGAGATGGCAGTACTTCTTAAGAATAAGGCTCTCGCCATCGTCCGACAGTGAAGAGTTAACCTTTGGAAACTCCTTAAGCGCCGCAGCACAGGCCTTCATAACAAAGGCGAGCGGCGTTAATGAAATTCCGCGCTCTTTCGTTGGACCTTTGAGTTCCTGACGCTTGTGTTCAAGTTCGGTTATGTCAGCCAAATCGTGTTGCGTGACATGCGGCAGATTGATCCAGCTCGCTTGCAGTCTTGGCCCTGAAATTTTCTGGATGCGCGTGAGTGCTTGAACATCAATCTCGCCAAATTTGGAGAAATCGACACTCGGTACTTTCGGTAATCCAGCACCCGATGGGGCACCAGCCTGACCGGTCAGAATAGCTTTGACGAAGGCTTTGACATCGTCATGAAGAATTCGGCTCTTCGATCCTTTGCCGCTAACCTGGACAAGGTTAACACCCAGCTCACGTGCCAGCTTTCTGACAGATGGGCTTGCGTGAGCTTTGCTGAAATTAGTCTCGTCGATTGCTGGCAGTGACCGGCTTTGCTGCACAGGAGTGGGAGATGATTTTGGCGCCAGTGCTGGTGCTATTTTCTCAACCACTGTATCGGCAGGCGCTACGACCGGACCTGTCTCTTATACACATCTGACGCTGCCGACGAATAGAGAGGTGTAGATCTCGGTGGTCGCCGTATCATTA
>CAJXYT010000034.1 GCA_913063505.1 uncultured Gammaproteobacteria bacterium
GCTTTACTGGCAGCATACTGTTACAGCCACGGGCGGACACAGCGTCTATCCGATCCATTTTGATGATTCCACGAAGCCGTTCGGCGAAATATCGCTAGCACCGAAATTCATTTCGAATTTCGCGGAAACAGCACAATGGCTTGAGGATTTTCGGCACCGCTGGGACCGTGATGCATCGCTGTTCATGCCGGTCTTCGGCGAGCCGATCACGATATTCTCTCAACCAGCCGCCGAGTCCTGACCTGCCCGTAGGGTCTGCAAGCTGAGACTGCCGTCAATTAGCGCCTCTTTTTCGCTGCGATTAAGTCGTTTGATCCGATACTCGAGACTAGATGCCTCGGGTCTGTCACCCACGACCTCGCTAAAAACCAATTGCAATGGCCCTCGCCCTCGAAGGTACTTCGCGCCTCGAGGGCTATTCTCGTGCTCCTTAAGTCGCCGCTCAACGTCCACGGAGATCCCGGTGTAATAAGAGCCATCGCCACAGTATACGATATAGACGCTGTATTCAGTGTCCGCCATGAATATCAGCTACGAACGACCCGCTTGCTCGATGGTGGAAATTTTTCTAGGATTTCCGACGGTCGAATCGCCCGTGGCTCGAAATTGCCACCGCAGTTCGGAAATGCGTCCAAAAGAATGTCGCCGACACAAAAGGTGTATTCAAAATTATAGATCATCGCCTTCGGTGAATTTGGCGGAAGGTCTTTGTTATATTGTTCATAGTTCGGTATGAATTCCAACATTTCGTTCAGGCGTTACCGCCAACGAGCGTATCGCCAAATACACGAAACGAACCTGCCTCTATGCTTTCAAGGTTTTCTGGTGTGTCGAGCCAGGTTAATACGATGTCGATTATTCCGTCCAACTCTTCAGCGGGATCGAACAATCGTAAAGTCAGAACGTTTCCGGTCATTGTGGCCTCACGGATCAAATTATGTCCGCCAAACTGCTCTTCATTGATCTCAATATAGATGGACTCTTCGAGCTCTTCGTCAACAGTGCGCATCAACAACAGGTAGTCGGAAATATCACCTTCATCAGTGGTCTTCGCGAAGAACAACATGGTCGCGTTGTCGCGGACATCGAATGCAACAGTGTCGTACTGTCTGCTAGCTAACATCCCCGTTCCTTTTTTCTTTTACAATTCTGACTATAACTGCGTCTTTCTCTTTCCAGACGTCGCTTAACCAGGAGTGCAGGTCTTTTCGAAATACCCGGTCGCTCTCGTAATTACCATTTACAAGCCAGCGCTCAAGCTGCCTCTCACGAACGTCGACTATGACATGAACGTCCTGGCCACAACACAGATCCCAGAATCTAGTAGTATTCTCGGGATATACAAGCGTGACATCGACGATGCTATTGAACAACTCACCCATTGACGATAAAGCGACCGCGAAGCCGCCAGCCCTCGGTTGTAAGAGCTTATTGTAGGGGGACTTTCGGTCTGCCCGCTTCTGCTCCGAAAAGCGCGTCCCTTCGATGAAATTTAGAACCGAGGTCGGCGTATCGCGAAATTCTTCACAAGCACGTCGCGTCATCTCTAGATCCTTACCCTTCATGTGTGGGTTTTTAGCCAAATACGATGGCGAAAAGCGCTTCATGAACGGCATTCCCATGGCCCACCATACGACTCCCAGGAACGGAAACCAGATCAGTTCCTGTTTGATAAAGAACTTCAGAAACGGCGCGCGGCGATTAAACGTCGCCTGTAGAATGAAAATATCGACCCAGGTCTGGTGATTGGCAATAATGAGGTACCAGCCATCGCGCCTGAGCCCATCAACACCATGGCTTTCGATGCGAACTGATCCGGCGTATCGCATGAGCCACACATTCACGCTAACCCAGTTCTCACCAATGGCCATCAAAGTACGCGTGATAGCGCGTCGTAAAATCGGTATCGGCATCAATAGCTTGACCACAGCGAACACGATGATCGGTATGAACCAAAAAATGGTATTGGCCGTGAGTCCAGCAAAAAATACGACGCCACGGATGTTTCGAAAGAATCTTGTCACGGTAACCAATAGCCTATCTAAGGAGCTGTATTTTAGCCTGAATCGCGCTACGGTAAACCCATAAGTGAAATCAAGGACACAACAATAATGACGGTTGCAAAACGGATAGACGGCAAAGCCAAGGCAGCAGATCTCGCTGAGTCAATTACGCGAGAAACAGCGCTACTGCAGAAAGAGCATGGTATCAAACCCGGACTTGCCGTCGTGATTATAGGCGAAGATCCTGCGAGTCAGGTCTACGTGCGAAACAAGAAGCGCGCAGCTGAGTCTTGTGGTTTCCATTCCATACAGCACACCCTTACTGACGATGCCGCACAAAACGAGGTCTTGCAGCTGATCAGCGAGCTCAATGACGACGATGCCATTCATGGCATTCTTGTGCAATTGCCGTTGCCGCGACACCTTGATGAGCTGGCCATTACGCAGGCCATTAAACCATCAAAAGATGTCGACGGATTTCACTTCGTAAATATCGGCAAGTTGACTGCTGGTCAAACGTCAGACGCATTTACTCCCTGTACTCCGGCGGGTTGCATGTTGATGATCGAAGACGAACTAGGTAGCGACCTGTCTGGAAAGAATGCCGTTGTCATAGGTCGGTCGAATATTGTCGGCAAGCCGATGGCCTCGCTTCTATTACAAGCTAATGCGACAGTAACGGTCACCCACAGTCGGACAAAAGGCCTGCCGGCAGTGGTTGCTGCCGCAGATATCATCGTCGCGGCTGTCGGCCGCCCGCATATGGTCAAGGCAGACTGGGTTAAGCCTGGTGCCGTTATTATTGACGTGGGTATCAATCGAGTTGGGAAAGTCATCGATGGCGAAATCAAGATGGGACTCACTGGCGACGTCGACTTTGACGACGTTTGCAGTGTCGCTGGCGCGGTGACGCCGGTGCCGGGGGGCGTTGGCCCAATGACGATTACTATGCTGATGTCCAATACATTGCGTTCGGCGCGGCTCTCAGCCGGACTCGAAGACTAACTAGTTCGGGTCGTTCGGCCACGTGACTTCTTCGTCACGAATTGGTTTGAGAGAAAACATGGGCGCTAATCCAAACAATGCTGATCGCTGACCAAGTGATAGAATCTACTCATGACTAGACTGGTTAAATGTAAGGACTGCGGCCACATGGTGAGCAAGCAGGCCGGAGCTTGCCCAAGTTGTGGCAGGAGATTCAGAAATCGGTGGTTCGATATCAGGCCCTAGCTCGTTCTGCTGCTTTTTATTGTGGTCCTTGTCAGCGAGTGCAGCCAAAGCTAAGCCCGTTCATCATCTATTCAAACGTGCGAAACGATTTCACTGATTGCAACGTCCTATTTGCCATCCCGGATCGCGTAGCGCTCGAGCCTTACGTCAAGCTCCGACGATGGAAACCATTTTCCACGCAGCATAACTCCATGAATTCTATTGCTATTATAGATGTTTTCGAGCGGATTAGCATCCAGTAGGATCAGATCGGCATCTTTACCTTTGGCAATTACTCCACCATTGGAATCGAGAAAATTAGCCACCTCCACCGTACCCGTTCTAAGTGCCTCATACGGTGTCAGTCCCGCAGCAACCAAAGCATCCAGCTCTCGATGCGTCGAAAATCCCGGTACGTTGAATGTTTGCGGAGCATCTGATCCGAGCAGCAACCCGGCGCCGGCCTCGTGCAACTCAAGTATCAAACGACGTCGCAATTTTATGGCGAGGGCCGCTGTGTCCGGATCGAATCCGCGCTCATTTAGAAGGGACTCTTTCAGAGCGATCCAGCGCCGTAGAATTTCTGCCGGGACATAGCGTGCCTCTGGTCGCTGCTTGAGTTCGGTCAGAGGCGTATCGTCGAGCATTTGCTCTACCAGAACCTGAGTCGGAACGTTCCAGGTGCCAGATGCCCGAGTCATCGCCACTATCTCCGCAATTTTCTCTACATCAATATCTGCAGCGAGCATTACGTCGAAGAAGCCGCCATAGCCTCCAGATCCATGATGTGCGGATGGCAGCATCGCCGCAAAATACCCATCCAAATGATCGATCGTTGCCATATCGCTTTCAAGCGCCTGGAAAATACCCGCCGCGACCGGTACATGACCCGAAAATGGCATCCCCATCTCATTCGCGGCAGCAGCAAGCGCGGCGAACTCATCATTACTAAGACCCGGATGCACCTTAATGAAATCATATCCCGCAGCATACTGCTCACGAACCTGGCGGTCGGCATCCGCAGCACCGGCGACTGAACGGCCGTTGAGCGATGGTCCAGATGTTATCAATCGCGGACCAAAGGCCTCACCACTTTCAAGCTGATCGCGCAGCACTAAATGCTCAGCCTTGCCCAGCATTCCCCGAATAGTAGTGATTCCGTTCGCGACGAAAAGAGTGCCGAGACGATCCACCTCCGCGGGCTCAGTGCTTGTAACGTGCGCATGCATCTCCGCGAGCCCCGGCATAAGAAAGCGCTCCGTCCCGTCGATTAGTGCGGCATTCTTGGGAATCGAAATCGCATCGACATGGCCGACTTCAGATATTTTTCCATCGACAATAATAACTGTCTGCTGGAGCAACACCGTGTCCGTGGACATTGGAACAACGTTGACGTTGACCAATACGGTCGTGTCAGCGAGTGCACCACTCGCGGCCAGGACAACGCCGACAGCTAACGCTGGAATACTGGAAAACCTTTTCAAGACTTGCCCATAATCGCGGCGATCTTGTCATCGGCAATATTGCCGCCACAAATAACAACCACAACATTGCGACCGATAATCTCATCCTTTATCGCTAGCAAAGACGCTACTGCCACGCCGGCCGCACCTTCGATCGTGTGGCCCTCAGTGTTGACATACAAGCGCATGGCCTCCGTGATCTCCTTTTCGCTGACAGTGATGAACTCATCAACTGCGGCCTGATTCAAAGCGAATGTAATAGCACCCGGCTCAATTCCGCCCGCTGTACCATCGGACAATGTAGGTTCACTCGGCATGTCCAGCAATTCACCCTCCGCAATAGACAGCGCCATGACAGCTGAAGCCTTCGGTTGGCAGCCGTAGACTTTGATGTCGGAATTGTGTGCCTTTAGAACGCTTCCGACGCCGCCAATCAACCCACCGCCGCCGACAGCGATCAGCACAGTATCAATCTCAGGGTATTGCTCCAGCATCTCAATTCCGCAAGTACCCTGGCCAGCAATGACTTGTTCATCGTTATAGGGCGAGACGTAAAACATGCCATTGTCTTCAGCGTATTGTCGAGCATGTTGTTCCGTGTCCAACCCATCGGTGCCGAAAAACTGCACATCACCACCGTAGCTTCGAATCTTATCGACTTTGACTGACGAGGTTTGCTCCGGCACAAAGATTACACCGCTCAAACCCAACTTCTGCATCGCGCAAGCCGTTGCGACCGCATGATTGCCACTTGACGCGGTGACGCAGCCCTTGGCTTTCTCTTCTTCCGTCAAAGTCATCAATCGATTAGTCGCACCGCGTAACTTGAAGGACCCAGTCGTTTGCAGGTTTTCCAGCTTGAAGAAAATATTTGCCAATAGATTAGTACTGAAAGCCTCTGATCGTCGAAGTTCAGTTCGCTCGATTTGCCCCGCTATTCGCTCAGCCGCTGCGGCAGCGGCCAGAGCTATGTTCTGGATCATTTCGCTCATATTTGAGTATCGCCTTTACGTCGCTTACAGAGAGGTCGGTCGTAAAGAAACAGCAGAAAGGCAAGCAAAAAAATGGGCCAAAGGCTCGTTTTTGATCAACAGAAAATCAGTGATAGCGTCGGTGACACGAACTGGAAGCTGCGCGCGCATTGCTTCTAAATCAAAAGACATGAATTATTCCTGTGGCTTGCCGCCCCATTTTTCGACGTGCGCATCATTCGCGCGCTGACGAACCTTCGCGTGTCGACGATTGAGATTTAGTGAATCGGGGTCGCACACTTCCTCTCTGATTATTCCAAGATCGCTGGCCGCATCAAACAGGCTTGGGTACCAGCGCTCCCAGTTCGGAAGTAGGTCTTCAACTTTTTCGCGTAGGCTCATTGACGGAATTTATCTGACTGGCGTGCTAATTACCTGTAACGGTTTTGAAGCTTCTTCAGTTCAGCTGAACCCGGGTTCAGCTCCTCAAGAGGCAGCTGCGATAAAGGTGTATTAATATTGCCCATCAACTCATGCATTTCGGCTCGAGATTCATCCAGATACAGAAGGCCCGTTGTGATTTCTCCCGCATTGAAGTGCTCACGCAGGTACTTGAATGCTGACGCTCTGCTCGTCAAATCATAGTCCTTGTCGACCTTGCGTAAGACAATCGTGCTGCCGTCATGCATTTCGATCGGCATTGCCTCGCCTTCAGCATACGCAGCCTTAATTTCTTCAGCTGGCGGTATGTAATCGATATCAATAACGTGATGGTAGAACTGTCGAGTATGGGCGTAACTTTTCGTTGATCCTTCATGATCATTGAACGTGACGCAAGGACTAACAATATCGACCAATGCGAAGCCACGATGCATTAACGCGCCTTTCAACAATGGTACGAGTTGCTCTTTATCCCCAGAGAAGCTTCTCGCGATATACGTTGCGCCAAGGCTCAACGCGGTACTGACGGGGTCAATTGGCTCCTGATTATTCGGCTCGCCTTTCTTGGGCTTGCTGCCGATATCCGCCGAGGCGGAGAACTGCCCTTTTGTCAGACCATAAACACCATTATTCTCAATCACATAGCACATGTTGATGTTGCGGCGAATCGCGTGCACGAATTGCCCGACGCCAATCGACAATGAATCACCGTCTCCCGAAACGCCGATGTACATCAGATCGCCGTTAGCCGCGTTCGCCCCGGTCGTAACTGATGGCATGCGACCGTGCACGGAGTTAAAGCCATGCGCCTGATTGACGAAGTACGCAGGAGTCTTTGATGAACAACCAATGCCGCTCATCTTCGCCAGCATGTGCGGTTCAACGCCCAGCTCAAACACCGCCTGAATAATTGCAGCGGTGACTGAATCGTGCCCGCAGCCGGCACACAATGTCGACACCGTGCCTTCATAATCGCTTGAGGTCAGTCCGAGTTTGTTCTTCGGCATTCCCGGATGCGTAATTTTTGGTTTCGCTATGTAACTCATTAGTCTTCTGCCCTCAAGCCGTACGGCCCTTCGCGATCTCCTCCAGTACTCGGCTCACCACAAATCCAGAGTTGATTGGCATACCGTTATAATGCAACAACGACACCAATTTTCTCTGATTCGCCTCGATATCGTTAATTAGCAGGGTTCGTAACTGCGCGTCGCGGTTCTGTTCAACGACGTATACAACATCATGTTGTTCGATAAAATCGGCGACGTCTTTATTGAACGGGAACGAACGGATTCGACAATAGTTCAAGCCTATATCCTCTACCGCCAATCGGTCCAACGCCTCTTTGCACGCACCACCACCACTGCCGATGGTTATTATCCCGCTCTTATTGAGCTTGGAATATTGAATTTCCGGCCCCGGCAAAATACCGCGTGCGGTTTCCCATTTTACCAACAGTCGATCGACAACATCCTGATAGGCCGCTGCGTCTTCGGTATAAGCGCCTAGCTTGGTATGACCAGATCCTCGCGTAAAGTACGCGCCCTTTGGATGTACACCTGGCAGTGTTCGATAGGGAATGCCATCGCCGTCGACATCGAGGTATCGATAGAATTTATCCATCTCCTCAAGTTGCTCAGCATTCAGGACTTTGCCTCTATCCGGCACATAGGACTCGTCCCACTCCAGCTCTGGCACCATCCAATCGTTCATTCCAATATCGAGGTCCGACATGACCATGACGGGCGTTTGCAGTCGCTCCGCCATATCGAACGCTTTGGGTGCCATGTAAAAACATTCTTCCGGGTCCGACGGAAACAACAGGACGTGCTTGGTATCACCATGGGAAGCATACGCACAGCTCAGCAGATCACATTGCTGTGTGCGTGTTGGCATTCCTGTCGACGGCCCGGTTCGCTGAACATTGAATATGACAGTTGGGATCTCGGCATAATAGGCATAGCCAATGAACTCGCTCATGAGCGAGATCCCTGGGCCGCTGGTTGGTGTGAAAGAGCGGGCGCCGTTCCAGGCCGCCCCCACAACCATCCCGATGGCCGCCAATTCATCTTCGGCCTGAATGATTGCGTACGTATTCTTACCGGTCTCAGGGTCAACCCGATAGCGCGAGCAAAAGCTTCGAAAGGCGTCCATGAGCGATGTCGATGGGGTAATCGGATACCAGGCGCCGACAGTCGCGCCAGCGTACATGCAACCCAGTCCCGCAGCCGTGTTGCCATCCATAATGACGCTGTTCGACGTCTTGTCCATCGGCTCAACATGCATCGGCAAAGGACATATGACGTTGTTGTTTGCGTAGTCGTAGCCGAGACGGATCGCCTGCATATTGGAATCGATTAGGTGAGCTTTTGCCGCAAACGTTTCCTGGAGTAGCTTTACTATGACGTCCAGATCGATATCAAGCAATGCCGCAACAGTGCCAACATAGGCGATATTTTTCATTAGAATTCGCGCCCGCACACCGTCGAAATTCTCGTTGCACAATTTTGAGAACGGAATTCCGATAACAGTGATGTCCTTGCGATTAAACAATTGATCACGCGGCCAGGTTGAGTCGTATATCAGCCATCCACCCGGCGCGACGTCAGCCATATCTTGCGTGTAGGTTTGAGCGTTCATCGCGACCATAACGTCGACGCGATTCGAGCGCGACTGATAGCCAGCGCCCGTTACACGAATCTCGTACCAAGTCGGCAGGCCCTGAATATTGGAAGGAAAGTAGTTCTTGCCCACTACTGGTATGCCCATACGGAATATGGACTTCATAAGTAATCCGTTCGCGCTAGCGGAGCCCGTTCCGTTTACCGTGGCGACCTTAATAACAACGTCATTTATCGTCGACACGTGATGTCTCTAAGAGCCAGATCCGACGGCTGGTAAAGGTTCGTCATCAAGTAGTTCATTTTTTGCGTAAGGAATAAGTATTTCAGATTTCTGCATGTCCCAAGCTCCCGTCGGGCAGCGCTCTGCACAAAGACTGCAATGCACACAAAGATCTTCATCTTTGATCATTACCCGTCCGGTATGTGGGAGGCCAGCTGATATGTATAAAGCCTGTTCGTGATTTTCCGCTGGCGCAGACAGTCGCGTGCGGAGTTCATCCTCTTCACCGTCTTTAGTGATCGTCAGGCAGTTCACTGGGCAGACGTCGATACAGGCATCGCACTCGATACAGAGGTCAGCAGCGAAGACAGTTTGAATATCGCAGTTTAGACAACGTTCGACCTCCTGCACGGCTTGCTCTGCCGTAAAGCCAAGCTCGACTTCAATATCGATTTTCTTAAAACGTTCCAATAAATCCACATGCGGCATCAATCGACGCGATGTGTCGTCATAGTCATTGGAGAAACTCCACTCGTGCATACCCATTTTCTGGCTGGCGAGGTTTAATCCGTCGGGGAGTCGTTCCGAAATGCTTTCACCCTGACAATAACGATGTATGGAGATGGCCGCCTGATGCCCATGTTCCACTGCCCAGATAATATTCTTGGGTCCGAAAGCCGAATCGCCACCAAAGAAAACACCGTCACGGCCGCACATCATTGTGGTTTCATCCACCAAGGGACAGTCCCAGTCGTTGAAGTCGATGCCAATATCTCGCTCGATCCACGGGAACGCATTATCCTGGCCAATAGCCAATACAACGTCGTCACAGGGAATGATCTTTTCACCGCTAACGGTGCCACGATCAATGACGCCATTCTCGTCGACTCTGTATTCCATTAATTCAAACTTCATGCCTACTAGCTTGCCGTCTTCGATGACAAACTCTTTAGGCGAATGATTGATTAATATTTCAACGCTCTCTTCCTCAGCATCCTCCAGCTCCCATGCTGACGCCTTAAAAAATCTGCGTGGCTTTCTAGCCATGACTTTGACACTTTCAGCACCAATTCTGAGTGACGTTCTGCAGCAATCCATAGCTGTATTACCGACGCCAATAATCAGAACGTTCTTGCCAACTTCTTTAATATGCTCAAAGGCGACGGATTCGAGCCAATCAATTCCGATGTGAATTCGATCTGAATCGTAGCGTCCGGGAATCTCCAAATCTTTACCGCGTGGTGCGCCGGTACCGACGAACACTGCGTCAAAGTTATCTTCGAGCAGCCCTTTCATACTGTCGATGGGATGATTCAATTTCAGATCGACATTCATATCGAGGATGTAGCCAATCTCCTCGTCCAAAACTTTCGGTGGCAATCGAAACTGCGGAATATTAGTCCGCATGAGGCCACCAGTGGTTGGTAGCGCTTCAAAAATAGTCACTTCATAGCCCAATGGGGCGAGATCATTCGCGACCGTCAGGGATGCGCATCCGGCACCAATGAGCGCGACTTTTTTGCCGTTGGTGTTTTCCGGCACCTTTGGCAGCAGTTCGGTGATGTCATCTCGATGATCAGCCGCAACGCGCTTGAGCCGACATATGGCAACCGGTTTATCTTCGACCCGTTTGCGACGACACGCTGGCTCGCAAGGGCGATCACAGACTCTACCAAGAATGCCGGGGAAAACATTGGATTTGCGATTCTCCATGTAAGCTTCGGAGAATTGTCCCTGCGCAATCATTCGAATGTACGCGGGCACATCAGTGTGCGCGGGGCAGCCCCACTGGCAGTCAACTACCTTATGAAAGTACTCAGGGTTGGAAGTATCTGTTGGCTTCATTCAGATGCTCGTACCTGACATCGAAGTCGCCAGGCAGTCAATTGCGGTCCTTATTTTTTCGCTAGCATAGCGGTATCGCAGGGAAAGTAAACAAATTCTATCTACTCAGCGTGCGCGCCCATAAATCAATCTCTGTCCGGCTACATTTCCAGTCAGTTTCCCATCGTCATAAACAATCGCGCCATTGACGATTGTGGTATCAATACTGGCGGAGAACTCGTGATTTTCGAACGGCGACCACTGGCATTTGCTCAAGAGATTTGAGGGTGTGACACGATACGGTTTGTTTGGATCGATGATCACTAAATCTGCGAACCACCCCTCCCTCACGTAACCTCTTTCAGAAATGCCAAAAATGTCCGCTGGCGCGTGACAGGCGCGATCTACTATTAATTCCGGACTGATCTGATCGTTGGCTACGAGGTCGAACAAAATCAGCAGCGCATGTTGAACCAATGGCAATCCAGCCGGAGATTTGAAGTATTTCTCTGCTTTTTCAGTTGCCGTGTGGGGTGCGTGATCCGTTGCTATGATATCGATGCGTTGATCGTTGAGCGCCGCGATCAGTGCCTCACGATCCGCCCTGCGTTTTATCGCCGGGTTGCATTTGATTCTTGCGCCAAGCTCTTCGTATCGAGACTCATCAAACCAAAGATAATGAACACAGACTTCGGCAGTAATACGCTTTTGTGAGCGATGAGAACTGGTAAATAAGCCCATTTCAACCGCCGTGGTCAGATGCAGGACATGCAGCAAAGCATCGTGGCGACTGGCGAGCCCGACGGCCAGCTGCGAAGACTTCAGGCATGCAGCTTCTGAACGAATAGTCGGATGTTCCGAAAACGGCACATCATCACCGTACTTCTCCCGTGCTTTGTCTTCATTCGCCCAGATCATCGGAGAATCTTCACAGTGAGTAAGTACTATTGTTGGAGCGTGCTCAAAAAGTTTTTCCAGCGCCTCCGGATTGTCAACCAACATGTCTCCAGTCGACGCACCCATGAACGCTTTGATACCAGCACCCTCACCAACCCTCAGGGCCTTGATCTCTTCAATATTGCTATTGGTCGCGCCGAGGTAGAAACCATAATTTGAGGTACAGCGGTTTTCGGCGATCCCGTATTTGTCGCGAAGTGCCGCGCGCGTCGTCGTTTGCGGATTGACGTTCGGCATGTCCATGAAGCTGGTTATGCCTCCAGCCGCGGCAGCCGCGGACTCGGACGCCAAATCAGCTTTGTGGGTCATTCCCGGCTCGCGAAAATGCACCTGGTCGTCAATCATGCCTGGCATTAGGTACTTGCCTGCTAGGTCGATCACCGATGCGCCCTCCGGCGCAACTATCGATGCACCGATCTGGGCAATGCGTTCACCCTCAATCAGCACGTCCGCGTCCCGTATTTGACCCTCGTTTATCAAACGGGCATTCGTTAATAAGAGCTTGCTCAATTGACTCATCCTAACTAGGTTCGATTGCTCATTATGGGAGGGTCGCCCAATGATTACCATTGCTACCTTTGCGGAAGACCGCGCGGTATGCGATAACCGCGAGATGAACGCCATCAACTACCTCGATTTAATCCGCGATGCGAACGTCTACGACGTAGCGATAAAGTCGCCGCTCGAACTCGCCCATATTCTTTCTGCACGGACCAACAACCGCATCTTAATGAAGCGTGAGGACTTACAGCCGATTTTTTCGTTCAAGCTTCGTGGCGCCTACAATAAGATTGCCAGTTTGAGCGATGATGAACTCGCCAACGGCGTCATCTGCAGTTCGGCGGGCAATCACGCGCAAGGCGTCGCATTAGCTGCGAAGAAGTGCGGAGTGCGTGCGGTCGTTGTGATGCCGGTGACCACGCCGCTAATCAAAGTAGATGCTGTGCGCGCGCTCGGCGGCGAGGTTATATTAAGCGGCGATGCCTATGATGACGCCTATGCACACGCGAGGCGGCTTGAGGTCAAGCAAACCCTCACATTCATTCACCCATTTGACGATCCAGCTGTGATCGCGGGTCAAGGGACCATCGGCGCAGAGATTCTGCAACAGACCAACGGCGAGATCGATGCTGTTTTTGTACCGATTGGCGGCGGTGGTTTGATCGCTGGAATCGCGGCCTGTATTAAACTTCAATACCCGAATATTAAGATCATCGGTGTCGAACCAGATGACTCGGCAGCTATGCGAGACTCAATCGCGGCAGGGAAACCGGTATCGCTCGAGCACGTCGGAATTTTCGCTGATGGTGTCGCGGTGCGTCGTGTTGGAGACGAGACATTCAGACTTTGCCAGAAATATGTTGATGAGATCATTACGGTCGACACAGATCAATGCTGCGCAGCGATACGCGACATATTTGAAGATACTCGCTCCATCGTCGAACCTGCGGGCGGGCTTGCCGTCGCTGGTGCCAAGAAATACATCGCCCTGAATAATCTAAGTGACCAAACCTTAGTCACGATCAGTTGTGGCGCGAATGTCAATTTCGATCGTTTGCGGCACATCGCGGAGCGTGCCGCGATCGGTGACCGAACCGAAATGTTGCTCGCCGCCGAGATCCCAGAGCAGCCCGGCAGCTTCCGTCGATTTTGCGAGGTTCTGGGCCGCCGAGGCATCACCGAATTCAACTACCGTTATGCTGACAAAAATAAAGCGCGCATTTTTGTTGGCGTTCAGCTTTCGGGCGGCCAGAGTGAAGCTGGCAAACTGCTAACGGAACTTAGCAGCGCCAACATTCGCGTTATCGATTTGAGCGACAACGAAATGGCCAAGCTACATGTTCGACACATGGTTGGTGGTCGATCAACTGATGTACAAAATGAACAACTGTTTCGATTCGAATTTCCGGAACGGCCCGGAGCGCTTCTCGACTTTCTGAATGCTATCGGTACCGACTGGAACATCAGCTTATTCCACTACAGAAATCATGGCTCCGATTATGGTCGCGTATTAACGGGTATCGACGTCCCCGAGGGCGAAAGCGAACGACTGAAGGCACACCTTTTAGAGCTCGGCTACTCCCACTGGGAGGAAAGCAATAACCCCGCCTACACAATGTTTCTGCAATAAAGCGCTAGTCACGAAACGATGGATCGCGCCGATCGAGTTTGCGCAACAAGTATTACTTAAGAAATGCCTCAATCTGCCGTGCGAGGCCCTCTGGAGCATCGAAATGGATCATATGCCCGGCCTCAGACAAGGTGCAGGACTTGCTAGGCGAACTCAATATTGCCTCGAAGCTGCTGAGCTGGTCCGCAAATGGGCTCTTCCCACCGCATACCAGTAGCATCCGGGCCGAAATATTCCGCCAGCATGCCGCAGCCTCCGCGCGCCGATACAGAGTAGCGGTCGGCAGTTTATGCGTGGGATCAGCTTGAAGCCTGACAGTACCATCGATATCCGATGCCCATTCGCGAGCGACAAAATCCGCCTGCTCTTCGCTGAGACCTGGGCTGCGTTTGCGAATTTTCACCGCCAAGCTCGCGAAGTCGGGGTAGGACTGAAAAACAGGTTTGGTCTCACTCGCCTTCAGCCACTTTCTATATCGCAGTGGCGCGTCAATCGGATCTGAATCTGGAAGCCCAAACCCTTCAATATTGATGATCGAGCCCACACGCTCGGGTAAAATACCCGCGTATAAACAGGCGACATTAGCGCCCATACTGTGGCCAATTATCGTGACCGGTACCCCATCAGAGTACATGCTCAACAACTCATGCAGGTCCGCCAGGTAATCCGGAAACCAGTACGCTGTCGAGTTACAAGTGCTGCTCCCAAAACCTCGCCAGTCCGGAGCGATGATCCGCCAGTGGGGTCCGAGCGCATCGGCAACAAACTGAAAGTTTGAGCCAGTGTCGGCCCATCCGTGTAGATAAAACAGCAAGGGCGCGTCTTTATCGCCCCACTCATTGATGCAATATTTCACACCTCGAATCGGTAGAAATCGCGTCTGCCTCTCAATCGCAGGCTCGTATTTGCCAATGCTTCTCATTTTTAATCACATGTCGTCGCCATCGCAGCACTCATTACTATGTTACGTCAGGTCGTGTATAAACAGGGTGAATCCTAATTTTGTACTTGCCAATAGACTATAGAATAAACGCATGACGTTCGAGATCGGGCTAGTCCTTGGAATACTCGTTGTTTCATTGATACTTTTTATCAGTGAAATCATTCGTATGGACGTCGTTGCACTGCTCGTTCTCGGCACATTAGCGATCACAGGATTGGTCGACTCAAAGCAGGCTTTCGCTGGATTCAGCAACAGCGCCGTTATTACCGTCTGGGCTATGTTCATATTAAGTGAGGGTCTGACCCGGACAGGCATCGCTGACATTATCGGCCGACAGGTTATGCGGATCGGCGGCAGCCGCGAAGTCACCTTGATTTTCGTCATAATGATCACTGGCGCCGTGCTATCAGCTTTCATGGCCAATATCGGCGTCGCAGCATTGATGCTCCCAGTCGTTGTAGAAGTAGCGCGTCGCACCGGCGTCGCTGCATCTCGCTTGCTCATGCCGCTGGCCTTCTC
>CAJXYT010000035.1 GCA_913063505.1 uncultured Gammaproteobacteria bacterium
GTCCCCATCGTCTAGAGGCCTAGGACACTGCCCTTTCACGGCGGCAACAGGGGTTCGAATCCCCTTGGGGACGCCACATTACGTGACGTAAGCGCCTGGTTTAGTTGATAAAACTAGATCGGGCGTTTTTGTGAGCCTGAGAAGGTCTCAAGTCTGAGATTGCTGGTAATTCTGAATCCCAACCTTTTTGATTAAGCCGATCTGCGTCTCCAGCCAATCCACATGCTCTTCCTCTGAAACCAGGATCGAATCAAACAAATCCCGTGTCACGTAGTCCTTATGCGCTTCGCAATAAGTGATACCAGCACGTAAATCAGGAATTGCATCCAACTCCATATCAAGATCGCACTGCAAAATCTCAGGCACGTCTTCACCAATTCTCAGTTTCCCGAGTTTCTGTAAGTTCGGTAGTCCTTCCAAGAACAAGATCCGTTCAATTAATTGATCAGCGTGCTTCATCTCATCGATGGATTCGCCATGCTCGTAATCACCCAGCTTGTTTAGCCCCCAGTCCTTCAGCATGCGCGAATGCAGGAAGTATTGATTGATGGCGGTCAGTTCGTTCTTGAGTACCTTATTGAGGTGCTCGATAACAGTTACATCACCTTTCATGATGGGCTCCAAAGTAATTGAGAGGGGAAAGGTTACGGCAATTACTGAGCATCAGCATAATTTCATAAGTATATGAATTTAATTGGTTTTTGAGAACAATTCTTATTGCGATTCTCATTGCGGCCTGCAGCCCGCGTCACTGGGATATATTGTATGATCTCGACACTCAGTTGAAGCCATTATGGCCGATCGAGGCATCTCAATGGCCGTTGATAAAATCTGTGGCGATTCCGCAAATCTAAATAAAAAGCCCCGCGTTGCGGGGCTTTTTATTTATTCAATTATGACTGAGGGGGCGGGGTTCAGCCACTCGCAGGTTGGTATCGAACCGGCTCAAGCTGCACCTTATGTTGCCGATTCTCCCGCAGTATCTCCGAAGCCATCTCCTTGCAAGCCCCGCACCCAACGGCAACTCCAAGTTCCCGCTGTAGGTCCCACAAATCCTCAACACCCGCTTGCGCAGCCTTGCGAATCTGTTTGTCGGTGACAGCATTGCAGATACATACATACATGCCTTGATTCAAAACCAAATGCGAATGATTGTCAATAGCATTACGCACAAACCGAGGTGTCGCTTCTGCTAGGTCATTGCATCTCATGCCCCGTCGTCCAAGGCGGACTAGCTTGATCCAGCGCGTTTTCGGACCCTCTCATGCTCCATCCGTCTTGAGCTATTGGCCGTCTGTAGTGATAGGCAGGCTCACATGGGGAGCATCCCACCCCTTACTTTTTTGAGGAAATCCGCCCCCCTTGCTGCTAATAGGGGACTGCCCACATAATGAGCAATATTTGACGCTCATAAGCACTTCCGAGGTATTTGCAATCGATGAATGATTTATTTGATGTAAGCGGCAAGATTGCCTTGGTAACCGGTGGTTCGCGTGGAATCGGCGAAATGATCGCCGAGGGTTATGTCGCGAACGGAGTGAAAACCTATATCTCGGCCCGTAAAGCGGACGCGTGTGATGCAACTGCGGCACGTCTGTCGGAGCAGGGAGAATGCATTTCGATTCCTGCGGATCTTTCGACATTGGAGGGGATACAGATGCTTACAGACGAGATTAAGTCACGCGAGAGTCAACTTGATATTCTCGTGAATAACGCGGGCGCGACATGGGGCGCTTCGATCGAAGACTTCCCCGAGGCTGCCTGGGACAAGGTCATGAACATCAATGTCAAAGGGCCGTTCTTTTTGACCCGGGCGATGCTGCCGTTGCTCGAGGCATCTGCATCTGCCGGCGATCCTGCAAGAATAATAAACGTCGGCTCAATCGACGGACTGAATATCAATAAGATGGGCACATATTCCTACGGCCCGAGTAAGGCGGCGATTCATCATCTGACCCGCACCCTGGCATCGCATCTCGCTGACCGCCATATCACAGCCAATGCTATCGCACCTGGTCCATTCCCGAGTAAAATGACGGCTGGAATTCAGCGCGCTATGGGTGATCAAATCACAGAGAACATACCCCTTAAGCGCTGGGGCGTACCGGCGGACATGGCAGGAACCGCTATTTATCTTGCGTCTAAAGCGGGTGCCTACGTATCGGGATCGGTAATTCCGGTTGATGGCGGAATCGTTGCGTCGTCAAGGACATTGTAGGGCAGCCTGCCTCCTACATTTGAATCGTCAAAGGTTGAAGGCTATGAAACGAATCAGGGATGTAATTTGGTTTACTTCGGTAGTGGCACTACTGGCTGCATGCGGTGTTGCTGATAAGAACGATAAGGCCAGTGTGCAATCGGTGGCAGTGAAAGACAAACCTGCGGCCTACGAGCCTCCTGGAGCTGCGCACGCCCCATTTGAAATTGACTACGAGATCATCGGCACGCCTATTGTTGGCAACCCAGTGGCGGTGCAATTGCGATTGGTGTCGACGTGGGGGCCTCGGCCGATTCACCTCGAATTCAACATTAACGACGCCTCGTCGATGAGTTTCGCGGAAGCGCAGCCGCAAACTATCGATCTGGAGCTCGCCGCGAATGACAATACGCTGTTGCAGCGCGTGTCGATCATTCCACAGAAAGAAGGCCGCATCTATCTGAGCGTCAATGCATCCTTTGAAACCGCCGATGGCACGGTATCTACAATCACAGCTATTCCAATTCACGTAGGGAAGGTATCGACCGCGCCCATCGAACATGGCGAAATTCAGGTAACCGAGGATGGTGATGAGGTGCGAGTGCTTAGCGGTGACTGAAAATACTCTTAAGTATCGCCGACGTTGTGATGTACGAAGCGAAGAGCACCCTAGAGGAAGAAGTGGCAAATGATCGCGCCGCTTACATTGAAGCCGAGATGGCCTCGTAGGCAGGCCGACCTAATCCTTAGGGGTTCTGACTTTCCGTGATTAATACGAACTCGAGAAGGGCCGGGTCCACCATATCGTAAATAATGCCTCCGAAAACATCACCAAGGTTTGCATTCAGTCTAATTGGGCCTGCGAGTACCTCCTTCTCTGAGGGCTCGGTAAGGTAAATGTCGTAACTACCTGCAGGCAATAAAGCGGCGCCCGTGGGCGTTGCTGTGGGCACCCCGTATATTTTGGGGAACTGTTCATCGATCAGCGTATCAGCGTTAACAATATAGATATCAACAGCACCGAAATTGGTACTTGAATTATAAACCTGCAATTTCGCAGCGGTATCGAATGGGCGCCGATCGGGAAGATAAGTACTAATAAGGAATGCAGCGTCGAGCCCGACGGCGAGTGTTCTGGCCCGACCACCACCGCTGTCATTAACAACAAAGTTGATCAATGCTGGCGCTATTAGTCCGGTGGGCACATAAATAAACGGATTGTCGCCAATTGGCAATGCCACTTCATTCGTAACGTCTTTGAAATTGTGTCCGGAAACCCAGGGAAGACTCGTCGCTGTTATTTCTTCGTTATATATATCGACAGAATTCATGGCAAGTGAAGCATGTACAAACTCGGACATAGAGGGGAAATTAATGTCTAGAATCGTCGCTTCGCTAACTGACGATCCAGACCTCGTGTACGTCTTCACGATCATCGGCGCCGAAGTATTTGCGCCGCCGTCAAATGAAGCAATAGTGGACTGAGTACCGAGTAGAAATGGAGTGGCATCCGATTCGAACACGACGCTACCAGGAAGGTCTGCTTCGGTAAGAGTCAGCACGTAATCACCAGCCTCAAAGTCGACTGACGGCAATATCTCTCCAAACGCGAGAGTGCCAACAGCTTGACCTATAGCCGGAGCAACCCCCGGAGCGGCGAAGTAGAAATCCAGATTGCCGCGAGATTCGGCCGTATGGGCAAATCGAGCTTCGAAAATGGTTTCCGCAGCACCAAAATCTCGTTCTGGAGCCTCCCAGATTGTGACTGCTGGACTATCTAGCGTACCGCTCAGCAGCATTGTGTGTTCGGTGCCCAGAACCATTTTGAGGGGCTGGCTGGCGAAACGAACTCTGCCTGCGCTACCGGCATAAATAACTTCAAAACTAAACACATAGTCGAGGTCGTCGTATATCGACAGCATCGTGGTCGAGCGATAATCTGCCACTCCAATGGTGCTCTCTTGGATAAGAAGCGCCACCTCTGGCGAAGCCTTGATAGCATTAATCATCCGAATGCTCCCTTTACCTGTGGCTTCTGGTGGTAATGCGGATTCGTCGCTGCTACAAGCTCCCAAAATGAGCATGCTGGTGAGCGCCAATAATATAAATGTCTGCTTCATCAATTGGTTCACTTTTCGTAGTCGTAGACCGACTTGACCTCCAAAAATTCATTCATAATGGAAGGTGGCTGCCGAATCGCGGTCGTGTTAGATGCTGAGGAATTTCTGCCGATACTCGGCCGGTGGCATGTCATACCAGGACTTGAACGCCGTCGTAAAGGTGCTGATATTTGAGTAGCCCAGCAACATGGCGATCTCAAGAGATTGGAGCCTGTCGTCCGAGAGGTAGCTGACGGCCAGGACGGCCCGCACTTCCTGCAGGACTTTTTGAAAGCTCGTCTTCTCCGCCTTGAGGCGGCGTTGCAGGGTTCGGCGACTGAGCTTTAATGCATGACAGGCGGCGTCGGCATTAGCTTCGCCGCACGCCATAAGGTCACCGAGCTTGCGTTTTAGCTCGCCTACGATATCGTCCTGTTTGTAAAGGGACAGGAGATATTTCTCAGCCTGGTCTGTGAGTTGATGATACATGCGCGCAGTATAACCTACGTACGTCCGAAATAAGGAATCAAGATGGCCTCACCCGTAAGCTACAGGCTCGAAGGTATTATAGGCATCATTACTGTCGACAGTCCGCCGGTCAATGCACTGTCTCACGCCGTGCGCGAGGGAATTTTTGACGCGATCAGTGAGGCTCAAGGTGATTCGTCAGAAGCTATTGTCATTAGCTGCGATGGCCGGACATTCTTCGCTGGTGCGGACATAACGGAATTTGACAAACCCCTCAAAGATCCGGGCCTACCGGATCTCGTCAAGGCGATTGAAGCATCGTCCAAACCCGTGGTGGCAGCGATGCATGGCACCGCACTGGGTGGTGGTTTCGAAATGGCGTTGGCAGCGCATTATCGATGCGCGATGCCGTTCGCTAAAGTCGGCTTGCCCGAAGTAAAACTTGGACTTCTTCCGGGTGCCGGCGGCACGCAACGAACAACCAGACTCGCAGGTGTGAAGGCGTCTCTAGACTTGATTACGAGCGGTGTTCCGATTGTGGCCGCAAAAGCCAAATCGCTTGGTTTAATCGATAAGATTATTGATGGCAATCTGCTAAGTGGTGCGATCGCCTGGGCAGGACAACTTGTTGCCGACCAAGCGCCGATTCGCCGCAGCAGTGAGCAGGCTGTGCCCGAATATGACGCTGCTATTTTTGAAGAATATCGGACGTCCCTGAGAAGGCGAGCCCGCGGTCAGATCGCACCTGGCCGCATCGTAGCCGCCGTTGAGGCTGCTGCGACGATGTCCTTTACGGATGGCCTTGCGATAGAAAAACAAGCATTTCTTGATTGTATGGCTAGCCCGGAGTCGGCAGGCATGCGGCATATCTTCTTCGCCGAAAGAGAGGCGTCCAAAGTTGATGACTTGCCCCGTGACATCGTCCAACGGCCAATCGAGACTGTCGGCATTATTGGGGGCGGTACAATGGGCGGTGGCATAGCCATGAGCTTCGCGAATGCTGGCATACAAGTGACTATGATCGAGATCAGCGACGAGGCTTTGGTTCGCGGGCTGTCCATTATTGATCGCAATTACGCCGGGAGCGTCAAACGAGGCAAGTTAAGCGAGAAGCAAGTCGCAAGTTACAGAGCGCTCATATCTGGATCAACCGACTATGCAGCTCTTGCGGACGTCGATATGGTGGTCGAGGCTGTATTCGAAAATCCGGACCTCAAAAAGAAGATATTTAAGCAGTTGGATGATGTGTGCAAACCGGGTGCGATATTGGCAACCAATACGTCCTACCAGGACGTCGATGCTATCGCTGCGGTCACAAGTCGTCCTGAAGATGTCGTTGGAATGCATTTTTTCAGCCCGGCTCACATCATGAAGTTACTGGAAGTCGTTCGCGGCGAAAAGACGGCAGATGATGTCTTAGCATCCGTAATGGCTGTGGCAAAGAAAATCCGTAAGGTCGCGGTAGTGTCAGGCGTTTGTTACGGGTTTATCGGAAATCGAATGCTGCAGCCGTACGGAAAGACTTCGCAGATGTTGTTACTCGAGGGCGCAACACCACAGCAGATTGATTCGGCGATGGAATCGTGGGGTATGGCGATGGGCCCGCTGCGAGTATTTGATCTGGCGGGGCTCGATATAGACTACACGGCGCGTCAGGCGCTGACCGATGAGCAGAAAGGCGATCCAATGTTTTATCGGGTACCGGACTTACTAGTTGAGGCTGGTCGGATGGGACAAAAATCGGGGGCTGGTTTCTACACTTATGAGGGCAATCGCAAAGCGACTTCCGATCCCGTTGTTAACAAGATGATTGAAAAAGTAGCCGCTGAACTCGGCGTTGAGCGACGAGAAATATCGGACGGCGAAATTGTAGAGCGACTCATATCATCTCTTGTCGACGAAGGGCGGAAGATCCTGGACGAAGGTATTGCGCAACGTTCGAGCGATATTGATATCGTCTACATTTACGGTTACGGCTTCCCGGCAGCGAGAGGCGGGCCGATGTTCTACGCAGACAACGCTGTTGGTTAATCCGCTAGCCTCTTGGCGAAAGGCATGAAGTCCGCAATCGGTCAGTCTGGGTCGATAAACAGCTCGATCATGTAGTCACCGTCATGAGTCATTCGGTCGAGAGTCATAGGGTTATTGCTGTTCCAGGTATTTTGGCTTGGTGCGATGACTGTGATTTTGGCTGCGGAATTTAGGAAGTGACCGTGGGGCAACTTGATGGAAGTGGTGGTCGTTTTGACTCACTCAACAAGCTCGGTAGACTTTTGCTCATCAGTGATGCTATAGATCGCACGTGTAAATTATGAAGAATCTGATGACTACTAGTATCTCTGTAGCCCCCATGATGGATTGGACCGACCGACATTGCCGCTATTTCATGCGGCTGCTAAGCCCGTCGGCGTTTCTCTATACAGAAATGGTCACAGCCGCTGCGATTCATCATGGCGATTCCGGGCGTTTCCTACGCTTCAATGATGAGGAACATCCATTGGCGCTGCAGCTTGGCGGGAACGATCCTGAGTGGATGGCCAGCGCTACGTCGAAGGCCCATGACTACGGTTATGACGAAATTAATATAAATGTTGGTTGTCCGAGTGACAAAGTTCAAAGCGGTCAGTTTGGCGCCTGTCTGATGGCAGCTCCCGATACAGTGGCTGAATGTTACCGGGCGATGAGCGACGTTACCGATATTCCGATTACCGTGAAAACGCGAATCGGGATAGACGATCTGGATAGCTACGCATTTCTCGTCAATTTTGTAGAAACTTTGATAGCTGCTGGATGCCAGAAATTTATCGTTCATGCCCGGATTGCGATTCTGGACGGACTGAGCCCCAAAGAAAATCGAATGGTGCCACCACTGAACTACGATCGTGTCTATCGACTAAAGCGTGACTTTCCCGACTTGGAGATCGTCATTAATGGCGGATTGGCAGATATCGCTCAAGTCGAGCAGGTACTACAGTACCTCGATGGCGCAATGATAGGACGACAGGCATATCACCAACCATATTTCCTCGCGGAATTGGAGCAACACTTCAACCCACAGAATTCCTTGCCGGATAGGCGAGATATTGTGGATCAAATGTTGCCATATATCGATGAAGTACTGCGAGGCGGCGAACCACTAGGCCGCGTAACGCGGCATATGCTCGGTCTTTATGCTGGGCAACTGGGGGCTAGAGCCTGGCGGCGTTCAATCACCGAAAATGCCCACCGCGAAGGCGCGGGAAGTGAAGTACTGATTAACGCACTAAACGCTATGCCAATTGCTGCGTAGACCGCTACAATATATAGCCACGCTTTGACAACAACATCCCGGAAATGACTCGAGTATGAGCGCTAAATCTGCAAGCAAGCATCAGACGATGGCCGATAAAGCCGACATTCATGAACTCTATGAATTGTCTGTACAGAATGTCGAACATGAGATTGAATTCCTGCAGGTTACGTTTAAGTCGTTGACGGGTCGAACCGCATACTTGTTCCGCGAAGACTTCTGTGGCACGGCAAGCGCGTCGTGCCAATGGGTGCGGCAGGGCAGTGATTTTCAGGCGATCGGTGTGGACATCGAGCCATCGGTATTGGAGTGGGGGCGCTTAAATCGTATCGCTAAGCTCGACTCAGAGAATCAGGCCCGTGTAAGTCTTATTGAGGCTGATGTGTTGACGGTCGAGACGCCCAAGGTCGACCTGTTAGCGGCGTTTAATTTTAGCTTTTTCATTTTTGATACACGCAACTCGCTGCGGACGTACTTTGAAAAAGCGCATGCGGCTTTGAAAGACGATGGTGTTTTCTTTTGTGACATGTTTGGTGGGCCAGAGGCACAAGAAGAGACCAAGGAAAAGACTAAGCATGAGGAGCATGGTTTCTCATACATCTGGCATCAGGCCAAATTTCACCCGATCACCAATTTTATTCGCTGCCATATCCACTTTCATTTTAAAGATGGTTCGAAGATCAAGAAGGCGTTCACCTACGAGTGGCGACTCTGGTCAGCCCCTGAAATCAAGGAATTACTACTAGAGGCTGGTTTTAGTAAGGCGACTGTTTACTGGGAAGGCGAAGACGAAGACGGTGAAGGTAATGGTGAGTTTACGCCCGATGAAAAAGGCGAAGCCGATCTTGCGTGGATCGCGTATGTCGTCGCAGAAAAATAGTATTATTATTAATCGCTTGGCGTGTTAACTGTAGATGTTATTCCAAGTACCACGGCGATTCGGCCGCGCCAATTTATCATGAACCGTGTAATCTTCGGCCGGTGACGACTCTCACCGAATTCTTTGGCGACCAAAGCCCACTCAAAGATCTGCTGCCGGGCTTCCAGCCCAGAGCTGGGCAAGGGTGGATGGCCGAGGCTGTGGCCGAAGCCATCGCAAACTCGGACAAATTGGTAGTCGAGGCCGGTACGGGCACAGGAAAAACCTTAGCGTATTTGATTCCAGCCCTGATGAGCGGCCGAAAAACAATTATCAGTACCGGAACCAAGGCGCTACAGGATCAGCTGTATCACCGGGACCTTCCTTTAGTGGGCAAAGCGCTCGGTCGCCCTGTATCAACCGCACTGTTGAAAGGGCGAGCGAACTATCTATGTCTGCAACGCCTGGATCAATTAATGGATCCATCGCGGATGCTTCTGGAAGACCTAGATGAAGTTCGGCAATGGCGATATCGTACGACGAGTGGCGACAAAGCCGAGCTGATTGAAGTACCCGAAGACTCGTCAATTTGGCCGCTAGTTACGTCAACTGCCGACAATTGTCTGGGTCAAAAGTGTCCCGAATACTCCAAATGTCATGTCGCGAAGGCGCGAAAAGCGGCCCAGGAAGCGGATTTGGTGGTTGTAAATCACCATCTGTTGCTCGCCGATCTGGCTATGAAGGAAGAAGGCTTCGTTGAGTTTCTTCCCGGTGCTGATGCCATCATTATCGATGAAGCACATCAGGTGCCCGATTTGGCAGTGCAGTTCTTTGGTGTATCGCTTGGCAGTCGTGAGCTCGAGAGGCTCGTCGACGAAGCACGCACGGTAACACTACCGTTCTCACAGCCAGAACTGAATCGCCGTATTGACAGTTTGCAAACGGCGATCAGCAACCTGCGTGCCGATGCACCTCGCAGTGAAGGACGACACGAACTCCACGAGATCATGACTGAACTCCGGGCGCCGCTCGACACGCTTATGCACGCTCTTCACGATGTGCAGGTCGCCGTCGCCGAGATTGGCGATGCGTCAATTGAGCTTGAAAAAATACACGAGCAACTGGTCAGCATGGCAGAACGACTGGCAATCTTAGTTAGTGATGACTCGTGGGATGGACTGCGTTGGTTGGAGGTTCATCCTCGCAGTATGCGCCTTCATCTCACGCCGCTAGACGTTTCTGAGAAGCTGAGCAAGTTGATCGAAAACGGCCTTCAGTCCTGGATATTCACGTCGGCCACACTGGCGATCGCAGAAGACTTTTCGTATTTCGGAACTCGCATGGGCCTGGTTGGCGTTGCGGGGCTTACCTTTCCAAGTCCGTTTCCGCTGCAACAGAATGGCCTGATTTATTTGCCCGAAAATATGCCGCAGCCGTCTGATCCGGGACACACCGATGTAATGCTCGAGGCGGTCATGCCGATGCTGGACTTTACGACTGGTGGCATGTTTTGCCTGTTCACCAGTCATCGAGCGCTGAATAATGCGCGGCAGTGGTTTAAGGTCAACAAGAAAGCCCTCAGTGGCAGGACTCTACTGGTTCAGGGTGACGCGCCTCGTGATGACCTGCTGCGCCGTTTTCGGCAAGCCGGCGATGCTGTATTGCTGGGTACTGGCAGCTTTTGGGAGGGCGTCGATGTTCGTGGACCGGCATTGAGTATCGTTGCGATCGACAAATTACCGTTCGCCTCGCCAGCCGATCCACTGATGATGGCGCGGCTCGAATTTATTCGACGACAGGGCGGTAACGGTTTCATGGAGCATCAATTGCCGCTCGCAGCGCTGTCGCTAAAGCAGGGTGCCGGACGCTTGCTGCGTGATCAGACTGACTATGGTGTTGTGGTGCTGTGCGATCCAAGAATAAAAGGTAAGCGCTACGGCAAGATATTCCTCGACTGCCTCTCACCCATGCCTTCGACATCGGCCTTGAATGAGGTGTCGAGCTTTCTGGCTGCACACAAATGAGACGCTACACAAAGCGCGGAGGTTCTGGACACGTCGGATGCCGAGTTTGTCGCCGTCGCACAAGACGCACACATGAATGAGGTTTATCTCGGATTGTATGCGCGCGGCGAAGGCAATCTTCCGCAGCCGATCGCTAGTGAATACCTGCAAGGTCAAAGTGTCATCGAATCATTTTCGGGCCATGATCAGACATTCACGATCGCGGGTCAGGGCTGGCAGCGCTATCCTGAGTTAGCGACCATAAACGCTCAGTGGATTGGCAAGCAGTCGGCGGTACTCTATCCGCGGGCGACCTGGTTGCTGACTTTGTCGGACACTTCCACTGCAATCGCGCCGAAGGACATCCAGCCGGCCTATCTGCGACAAAAGGTGGCGGAATTGCCGAGAATTAGAAAATCGTAACAGTCCTGTACTTAGGTCTTTCATAACGTATTGGGACCGTGTATATAGTCGCGGAGAGGTTATGGATCGTGGTTACTCGGGGAGAATGCCATGCGATTCTTGTGCGGTACCCTCAAGTAGAACTTGATTCTTAAGGAATACGTCGTAATGAAGTCTCGAATATTCACCGCCATGCTTTCAGTGGTTATTTTTTGTTTCTCAGCACCGACGATTGCAAATGACGAGAGTTGGACTGATCGCCTTACATTCAAAGGCGACCTGCGCCTTCGCTATGAGGGTATAGACGAAGAGGGTGAACGGAATCGTGATCGCATGCGAATCAGAGCGCGCGTCGCTCTGGATGCGAAAATTCAGGAGGATCTGAAGTTCGTTTTTCAGCTCGCGACAGGTGGCGACAATCCGGTCTCAACTAACCAAACTTTAGATAGCAGCTTCTCTACGAAAGATATCCGCGTTGATCTCGCCTATGTTGATTGGCAAGTTAATGATGTAATTACTATCAATGCCGGCAAAATGAAGAATCCGCTGTTTCGCGCAGCCAATGCGCCGATGATATGGGACGGCGATCTTAATCCGGAGGGTATCGTTGCTAAGCTTGGTTCCGGCATGGTTTTTGGGACGATAGCCGCTTTCTCGGTTGACGAACGCAGCGCCGAAGGCGATTCGTGGCTCTACGCCGCTCAAGCGGGAGTAAAAGTAGATTTAGGTCATGTCGGTAATCTAACAGCAGGCCTTGGCTATTTTGCCTATACCAACACTGTCGGCTACAAGCCGTTTCATAACGCTAGGTCGCGTGGCAACTCCGTTGATGCGAACGGAAATTACATTTATGAGTACAAAAATATTGAAGTCTTTGGGCAACTTGATACAGAAGTCATGGATTGGCCATTGAGGTTATACGTGCAATATACTCAGAATAACGAAGTGAGCATTCAGGATACTGCCTATTCATTTGGTGCAACACTTGGCTCGGTGAAGAAGAAGGGCGATGTACAATTTGTTTGGCTTTACCAAGACATACAAGCTGATGCGCTGATAGCTGCTTTTAACGATTCGGACTTCGGTGGTGGCGGCACCAACTCCAAGGGGCATCTTCTGCGGGCAAAATATGGTTTTTCGAAGAAAGTAGCACTCGGCGGAACCTTTCTTCTTAACGAAACCGATCGCTTCCAGGGTACGGAGCATGGCTATAATCGAGTTCAAATTGACCTCGAATTTAAGTTCAATTGAGAAATAAAGTGGTTACCCCCTCCAAACGAATCGTCAACCTGATTGGTGCAGCCTGCTGCGCAGGTATGCTGGCATTCGCGCTTTACTCACAACATGTATTGCTGCTGGATCCATGCCCGCTTTGTATTTTACAGCGCATTGCTGTTATTGCTCTGGGAATGACGCTTCTCGCTGCGGCTATTCATGGCCCGCAGAGAATTGCTTCGTATATTTATGCAGCACTCAGCACTTTGTTAGCGTCATTAGGTGTTGCCGTTGCCGGATGGCACGTGCATTTGCAGAATCTGCCAGCTGATGAAGTCCCGTCTTGTGGTCCTGGATTGGAATATATGCTCGAAAACTTCCCGCTTAAGGATGCATTGAGTATGGTCCTTAAGGGGTCTGGCGAGTGCGCTGAAGTTTCCTGGCGGTTCCTCGGGCTGACGATGCCGACTTGGGTCGTTGTTTCCATGGTCTGTCTTGCGGCTGTTGCCGTTTGGAACAATCTGCGGCGAACAATCATAAATTATTGATTTTATTCACTCTATTCTAGAGTAGTAGTTGCAGAATTCTTGTATATATCCCCGTCAATTGTATGACGTCGTCAATCCTGACGTGTTCGTCGATCTTGTGAATGGATGCATTAATGGGGCCCAGCTCCACGACATCCACGCCAGCCGGAGAAATAAAGCGTCCGTCGGACGTGCCACCGCCGGTCGATAATAGCGGTTCTTTCCCTGTGCTTTCAGTTACCGCTTGCACAGCAGCATCGATTAATCGACCCGGCTTAGTGAGGAAGGGTTCGCCGGATAGATGCCAGTTCAGCTCGTAGTCAATATCATGCGCGTCGAAGACTTCGTGAACGCGCTTTTTGAGTGACTCATGATCCCAAACGGTCGAGTAGCGAAAGTTAAAGCGCGCCGATAATTCCGCCGGTGTCACGTTGGGCGCACCGACACCGCTTTTGATGTCAACGACCTGGAAGCTACTGGGCGGAAAATTTTCATTGCCCTGATCCCACTCGATGTTATGCAATTCTGATAGAACTGGTGCAAATCGTCGGATTGGATTATCGGCAAGGTGTGGATAGGCAACATGACCTTGAGTACCGATTACTTTCAATATTCCACTTAAAGAGCCGCGCCGGCCGATGCGAATCAAATCGCCAAGCGCGTCCTGACTCGATGGTTCGCCGATGACACACCAATCAATAGATTCGCCGCGCTTGCCTAGCGTCTCCATCACTTTTAGCGTGCCGTCTCGAGCTCGACCTTCTTCGTCGCTAGTGATTAGCAGTGCGATGCTGCCGCTATGCTCAGTATTAGCCTGCAGAAAATTTTCAATCGCAACGATCATCGAGGCTAGGCCGCTTTTCATGTCCGCCGTACCGCGACCATAAATGACACCGTCTTTGACGGTTGGCTGAAAAGGATCGCTGCTCCATTGTGTGCTGTCACCAGGCGGAACAACATCTGTATGGCCGGCAAAGCAGAGCACTGGTGCCGTGGTGCCTCGGCGTGCCCAGAGATTTGTTACGTCGCCGAAGCGTAGCGTCTCACATTCGAACCCCATCGCTTGCAGGCGCTCGATCAACAATCCCTGGCATCCGGCATCGTCGGGCGTCACCGACTCACGCTTGACGAGTTCGCAAAGAAGGTCTATCTCCGAGCTTGTTATTAGGTCAGTCATTACTGCAAGAATCATCCATATGGTGTCGAAAAAATTAAGTAAATTATGACTGTCTTTCTCAGCTAATGAATCGCTAGTTGATTCGCCTAGAATTTATCTGTTCGTAACTGTCGTCGGCAAACGGTTTACTTATGGTAATACTATTTAACAGCGTGCATAGGCCAGTCGGATTTCTCGGTGCTCTTACCACCTGCATTTATATATTCGCCAAAGCGTTTTTCGGAAAAGCCGACTGCGATAAACTTATCTGATTCCAGTACCGGACGCTTTACAAGGGTCGGATTTTCGATCATCAACGCGAATGCTTTATCAGCCATTATATCCGCTCGATCGATCTCCGGTATCTTACGCCACGTCAGGCTTTGCTTATTCAGCAATTGTACCCAGTCAAGCCGGTCCGTCCAACGTGTGAGCATTTGAACGTCCAATCCATCATCGCGAAGGTCATGAAAGCGAAATTCGATGTCGTTTTCCACGAAGTATTTGCGCTGTCTCTTATACACATCTCCGAGCCCACGAGACCGTACTAGATCTCGTATGCCGTC
>CAJXYT010000036.1 GCA_913063505.1 uncultured Gammaproteobacteria bacterium
CCATCAACCTTATAACGATTCGCCGCCACCTCCGAGACCCGCAGCGGGCTCTTTAACGTGAGTGAATTACTAGCGGCAGACCGATTTCGATCCGGCGCAACGACCACTACATCGGCAACCTGTTCGAGCGCCTCCGTCAGAACATTGATGCCCTTGGCAAGGTACCCATCGTCATTACTTACAAGGATTTTCATTTTTTTTGTAACGGCCATTCTCGCGCTTGGATGTTGGACTATAGGATCGTGCTCACTATACTCAATGTTTACCGTGCACCATAGCCTCAAAGACTTAGCCGTGACCGACGAAGACAAAGATGCATTTCAAAAAGCGATGACCGGCGCAAAGCTACTCAACGCTGAAACACGTGCGCCTGATCACAAGCCGAAACCCAAACCGAGAGCAAAGTTCGCCCGCGCCGATGAGGAAGCGGCCTTACTTGAGAGCCTCGAGGACGATATCGACAGCCTTGAGCGCGGTCATGATGGCGCTCTGCACTTTCATCGCCAGCACGTCGGGCGCCGCACCATGCGCAAACTGACGAAAGGCGGCTTCAGCGTCCAAGCAGAGATCGACTTGCACGGCATGACCCTTGCAGAAGCAAAACCACGACTGAGGGACTTCGTTCAATACAGCGCCGAGCAGAATCGCTTATGTGTGCGCGTCGTGCACGGCAAAGGGCTCGGTTCCGGAGAGCGAGGTCCGGTTCTAAAGAGTGCCGTGAATACCTGGCTGAGAAAATGGGGCAATGTGCTCGCATTCGTATCCACGCGGCAAGTCGATGGCGGGACCGGGGCTGTTTACGTGTTGTTGCAGCGGGACTAAGTACCACCAGTTTCGGGCTCTACGCCTACCTAGAAACATGCCGGCCCAAAATTGCCAGACACTGCCACGATCGCACGGCCGATGAGGGGTGGGATCTGTATTGCGGCAACCGTGCAACCCATGAAAGCGGCAGCCCCCCCCGATGGCCTTCTGTCTTTTAATTAGTGTTCTGCCTATCGGCCTTCTACCGCCCTTTCGCGAACGATAAATATATTTGCGAGATGATTCGCTTTTGGATGTACATGGGCGAGAACCTTTATTCCTTCACACTGACTTTCGCCGGCGGCTTGAAGCCGATAGCCAGGAGCAACGTCGCGATGATGGAGATGGCGATCGGGATCAGGAACATAGATTGAAAATCGATAACACCATTTTTGGTGAATACACTCTGGATGAGCCAAGGGCCGAAGCTGTACGCGAGCAATGGGCCAACGCCAAAAATCATCACATTAAAGAGACCCTGGGCGCTCGATCGAATGTCTGCAGGGAAGCATGCATCGACGAAGATATAGACACTGGCAAAGAAAAACGCGTAACAGACGCCGTGGAGAAGATTTATAGTGACGACCAGCCAGGTCATCTCAGGCAGCAAGGCATAGACACCAAAGCGAATGATGTAGGCGGAAATGCCGACCATCATCGTCGTTCGCCAACCGAGCTTCCTCAATACCGTTCCGAGCACAAGCATCGTCACTATCTCGGCGACCTGACCAATGCTCATGGCCGGCATGATCCAGTTTGCTGGAATGCCAACTTGCTCACTACCAAGGAAAACAGGCGTCCAGTTGAACTGTAGGTGTTGAACGAATGCATCTGCCAATGTCGCGATCCAGAGGACCATGATGAAGGGGTGCTTCAACAACTTTACCGCTTCCAGCCATGCCGGTTTATCCCTGCCTTCGTCTTTCTGAGCGGGCGTATGCGGCAGCGCCAATGAATGGACGGCAAGCACAAGGCTCGCGATGCCAGCAATACGAAATGTCCACGGAATGACGTCACGCAGCGCATCGCCAGCCAGCCCAGAGCCCAATGCCATGCCAATCAGCTCGATGATGCCCTCCGGTTCGGCGGCTTGGACCGCCTCCCAGTCAACAAAAATAAAGACGAACGGCCATGCTGCAGCGATCCAGCCAACTGTGCCGCCCATCCGGATCGGACCGAATTCCGATACTGGGTTCCGCATGTGTGCAAATGCGATCGAATTCGTGATCGACATCGTCGGCAAGTAGAAGAGGCAGTACACCCACATGAGGATCAGAAACGTCCAAAAATCCGTGGTCATGGATATGCCGATCAGTGCGATGCCACCGACCAGGTGGCTGAATGACAGAAACCGCTCCGCCGCAAAATTCCGGTCGGCGAACTGGTTACCGAAGAACACGCTGATAATGGCTGCAACCGGGAATGCATTCAGGATCCATGACTGCTCGAACGGCGTGTAGCCGAGCATGGGCAGGTAGACGAATATCATTGGTAACCAAGCGCCCCAGATGAACATTTGCAAAAACATCATTAGAAACAGTCGGGTGGTCGGTGTCTTCTTGGTATTCATGGTCGCTTCTCCCCTGCTAGCATCTTCATATTTGATTTTTTTGTAGTGTTCTTCGGAAGCCGCCATGTCCGACGACATATTCAACCACCACGAAATGTTGACAGTTATAGCTGATCTCGCTGCTGTCGCTAGACTCGCCGGTGCGGCACAAGCGCAGGCGAAGCGTGCCCCTATGCTTTATACAGCTCCTGACTCAATTAAAAAAGGGCCTACCTGAATAATCAGGCAAGCCCTTCTGGGTGAACGTTATGAGGCAATAGTCTCGTTTACTTAAACGTAATTTCTCGCATCAAGTGCTCATTAGCTAATTATGAACATAACCGCATCAGCGAAGATCTGGAAGATTAATTTCCGCTTCCCCCGCCAATGCGTAAGCCGTTATAGCGTGTAGCCGCTCTCTTCGTGCAAAACGAGGTCGAGACCCTCTTCCTCTTCCTCAGCGGATACTCGCAATGGCAAGAAGATGTTGATAACTCTCAGTAACACGTAGCTGCCAACCACACACCAACCAAGTGTCGCGAGAATGCCTATTATTTGTATTGTGAACAAACCCGACATACCGCCCTCGCCCAATCCGGCCCCACCCCAGCTGACGGCTGAAAAAATTGACAGCAGCAATAGTCCAATCATTCCACCGACGCCGTGAACAGAAAAGACATCCAAGGAATCATCAATTTTTAGTGAACGTTTAATAAACTGGGTTGCGAAGAAACAACCAGCGCCACCGGCGATACCAATGGCAATCGCCCCCATCGGCCCTACAAACCCAGAAGCTGGTGTAATGCTCGCAAGGCCGGCAACCATTCCAGTGACAATACCGAGCACACTGGGTTTACCAAACTTTATCCACTCCGCAGACATCCAAGTAAGAGAAGCAACGGCTGCGCTGATTTGAGTAACCAGCATCGCCATACCGGCCGCCCCGTTAGCTGCGCCCGCACTACCTGCGTTAAAGCCAAACCAACCGACCCACAGCATGCACGCTCCGGTAACCGTCATTGCTAGATTATGCGGTGGCATAGCCGTCGTGGGGAATCCTTTCCGGCTTCCCAGGACCAACGCTGCAACTATTGCCGCCCCACCAGCGGTGACATGAACTACCGCGCCTCCAGCAAAGTCTCTAAAGCCCATTTCAGCTAGCCAACCGCCGCCCCAAACCCAATGAGCAACGGGAGCGTAGACAATTAGCATCCATAAACTCGTAAAGAGCAACATGGCCGAAAAGCGCATTCTTTCGGCAAACGCACCGACAATAAGCGCGGGGGTAATTATCGCGAACGTCATCTGAAACATGACAAATACAGTCGACGGTATGGTCGGCAGGATATTACTTGGCGTGTCGAAGCTTATGCCACTAAGCCCCGCCAGAGAGAGACTCCCGACCAATCCGCCTGCTGTACTTTCGCCAAAGGCGAGGCTGTATCCGCACACGACCCACAGCACTGACATGACACAAGTAATGGCAAAACATTGCATCAACACCGATAAAACATTGCGACGCCTGACAAGGCCGGCATAGAACAAAGCCAGGCCTGGCAGGGTCATAAATAATACCAATGCCGTAGATGTCAACATCCATGAAGTGTCGCCGCTGTCAATCGTTTGGGACGACGCAATCGAGGGCCACACGAGGGCAGCGAGGACGGCAGTAAAATATTTCATAAGAACCTTCATTTGGAACCTCTTAGTCTGAGTTGTTGCTTCCACGAGTATTTTCTCCGTTAATTCATTAAACAGCTTCGCTACCGGTTTCCCCGGTGCGAATACGGATGGCTTGAACGAGTTCGGTGACAAATATTTTGCCATCTCCGATCTTGCCGGTGCGTGCGGTATTAGCTATCGCCTCAATTACCTGCTCGAAAATGTCGTCAGCCACCACCAACTCGATTTTTACCTTCGGCAGAAAGTCGACAATGTACTCAGCGCCCCGGTAGAGCTCTGTATGGCCGCGCTGGCGACCGAAACCTTTGACTTCGGTCACTGTGATGCCCTGAATGCCGATGTCGGCAACGGCTTGTCGCACGTCATCGAGCTTGAATGGCTTGATTATCGCCGTGATCATTTTCATTATGCTTGCCCCCCTTTACTTAAAGTTAAGGTCGAATGACCTGCTAACAGTGAAGATTAATGCTTGGTCCGATTCACTGTCATTGCTCAGGTCTTTGTCGTTAAAAAGTAGCGTGATGCCGAGGTCAATTTCAGCAACGGTCGCGCTGTAGCCAGCTTCGAAATATGTGCCCGCGAAGTCTTGTGAGAACGCGGCGTACTTACCGAAGAATCCGCTCTTCTCCACGCTAAGCGAGTAATGGGTATAGTTCTGAGTCGGTCCACTAAAGTTCTTGTATGTGCCAACGGCAACGTCTAGTGCGAATAGTCCGAGCGAAGAACCGAGGTTAATTTCCTGATAGGTATCATCAAAGTCACCAGTGTAGAAATAGCCGGTGTAGCCGACACTGTATCCAAGGCCGTCGGCGAGCTCGCCGCCGTAGCCAAAGTAACCATCGATCTCAAGTCCATCCTTGACGTCGGCCGCCCATGTACCGACGTAGAATCCGTCGCTTTCGTAGTCTAGGCCGCCACTGGCAGAGGACTCAGCCTGAAAAATACCGCGGTAGTAGTAATCACTGGCGAAACCAAGATTGCCCGATACGTCAGCATGCGCTGCGCCAGAGGTGAGAAGTATCAATGCGACTAGCGCTATTTTTCTAATGTTCATTCTTTACTGCTCCATTTCAAGGTTATGGTCGAATGACCTATTGTCTTGTATAGAGCAGGATGCGTGCCAAGTTCGAAAAAAACCTATAAGATCAATATCTTAAGAATTTTCGATTAAGAGCAGCGAATCATACTGGTGCAGTGCGTGGGCGCCTTGCACTGTTTTGGACTGCGAGACCAGATCAACTTCACTCTCTCATCAGTGCATCTGTATTTGCTGCTGGCCTTTTCGTTTTCACTCAGGTATTTATTAACCATGAGTAGAGATTCAGTAGGAAGTTTGGCGAAGAAACTCGCCGAGTCCATCCCGGATGGTGTGCATTCCATGCGCGAGGATCTGGAAGCGAATTTTCGTGGAGTGTTGCAGTCGGGCATCAGTAAGCTTGATCTCGTAACGCGCGAAGAATTCGAGGTGCAAGAGGCCGTTCTCGCCCGAACTCGCGAAAAACTGGAGCGCATTGAGGCGGCGCTGGCGGAGCTCGAAAAAGAGATGCAATAGCAATTGCCAAGGATGGCAATTGCCTTAAGCTTCGCCATTACCCAATGCCATGCGTAGTTCGGCACCAGCGCACTGCCCGTTACGATCAAAGTATTTCTATCGAGATAGGCTGCCGACATTCACTATCGTCAGTATGGCCGAAACCACTGCACGCGAGAGTAAAGATCGCGTACAGCGGGCGTTATTGAAGTTTATATTGCCTGATCGTCAATCTCACCAGTGCGTATGCGATAGACCTGACCAAGATCGGTGACAAATATCTTGCCATCACCCACTTTGCCGGTTTTCGCCGACTCAATAATGGTCTCAATCACACGCTCCACGAGGTCATCAGTTATCGCCAATTCAATTTTTACTTTTGGCAAAAAATCGACGACGTATTCAGCACCTCGATACAATTCGGTATGGCCTCGCTGCCGCCCAAATCCCTTCACCTCAGTCACAGTCATCCCCTGCACGCCGACTTCGGCCAGCGCATTACGCACCTCATCGAGACGGAAGGGTTTGATCACAGCGGTTATTAGCTTCATCAGTATCCCCGAGCTATTTGGAAAGATAAGCCACGTTTGGGCTCGTTACTCTTAAGGAGACATTATATCTAACTTGAGCACAGAATCGACTCCCGAACCGCGTGCGGCAGCTGCTACTTCCACAGATCGATAAGTTAAATTGGACATATTTGACCCGATTTGACGCTTAACACACAAACCAGAAAGCATGACGGAAAGCGCCAAAAGTCACCAAGACCGGCAGCCGAACCAATCGCGGCCATCAAGAAAGCAAATCATGATGTCCAGTGTGAGTTGTGTAGCAGCCATTCATTCCCCTCCGGTCGGAGCTTCAATCAATAGGCGGCAATTTCTCGCAAGACAGAAGTCGCAAATGCACCGCGACCGAGTTTAAAGAAAAGTTTGGCGTATTGATCACCGGTCTCCACTTGTAGATCAATAACTCTCAATCGAAGGCTGCGGCTTGCCGGCTTCACGCGCGCTTTATCGAACGCATTTTGCCACGCCTCGTGCCCACATTGTGAGCCGTCGCAGGCCAGCTCTCCAGCCGGATGAATATCCATCTCGGCACACCGACGTTCGATTTCCGAATCCACGTCATCAACGCTAAAAATGCTGCCAGTACCATCGAGGTTGGCGAGATCACCGGAGGTGAGCTGATTCCAGGAACCGTCGAGGACTTTTTCGTTCAGGCTCTCATTAAAGAGAAACGAACGGGCGCTGGAAATGGCAATACTTCGCTTGTGGCGTGGTAATCGTTTACCCGCCGCCCAATCGTGCGCCAACTGAATATTGCCACTCTCGCGACCGAATCGCTGTTCGCCGTAGTAATTAGGCACGCCCATCATGGCGATCATTTTTATACGTTCTTCCAGAAGGCCGCCATCCGGAAGCTTCCCTCGAAGAACAATCTTGAAGTGATTCCATTTGTGGGCACCGCGACGAAGTTTCTTGGAGTGCCGCGCCTGCTCGAGAATGGATGCACCTTCGATGTTAACTAGCGACCAATCGGGTGAATTCCACCTAGGAACGCTAAACCACTGCCGAGTTACCGCATGCCTGTCCTTAAGCCCAGAGTAACCAACATCTTTCGCCGGAACATCAGCAAAGTTTGCAAGCTGCCGACTAAGCCATTCAGTATTGGTGCCAACTTTCTCGACATACAGGAAGTCGTGCTCGCCATTGCTATCGAGCTCGTAACCGAGTTCTTCACTTACATCAAACTCTTCCGGAGTCGTGCGAATTATCGCCTTGAATAGCGGCGCTCCGTGCACGCGAGCCCAAGCGGGCAAAGTCATAGTGAGGTATGCCTACCCAGTCGAATTTACGACCGGCACAACCTGATAGAAAGTTTCACTTTTGCCGATCATCCCGAGGTCGGTGCGCGCACGCTCTTCAGCCGCGTCCATACCCTGCTTGAGATTGATTACTTCAGCATCCAGCGCGCCGTTGCGTTGGCGCAGTGAACCATTGAGGGCGCTTTGCTCAGCTACTGCAATACGTAATTTTGAGGTCTTTCGATAGCCGTCGCCAGAGAACCAGAGCTCGGCTTGAAGGCCCAGCCCCGCAATCGCGAGCCCTACTAATAACCAGCGTGAACTAAACAAACGCTCCCTCCCCCAAATCTATGTCGTATGACATCAGGCCTTGACCGAAAACGCCGAGCGGGCCGCATACCTTGCTGCTGAGCCCAATTCTTCTTCAATTCGTAGCAGCTGGTTGTACTTGGAGACTCGATCTGACCGGGACAAAGAACCGGTCTTTATCTGCGTCGCCGTGGTGCCGACTGCGATGTCAGCGATCATACTGTCCGAGGTTTCCCCTGAACGGTGCGAGATCACTGCGCTGAACCCTGCTGCGTCTGCCATAGCAATCGCATCAAGAGTTTCACTTAAGGTACCGATTTGGTTAGGTTTTATCAATATAGAATTAGCAATTTTTTCATCTATCCCACGCTGTAGGATCGAGGTATTGGTGACAAATAAATCGTCCCCGACGAGCTGTACCCGGTCGCCCAAGGCATCTGTCAGTAGGCGCCAGCCATCCCAATCGCCCTCATCCATGCCATCTTCAATGGTGATAATCGGATAGGCATCAGCCAATTCGGTCAGATATGCGCTAAATCCAGTTGCGTCGAACGTCCGGCCTTCTGACTCGAGGTTGTAGACACCATCTTTGTAGAACTCCGAACTGGCAACGTCGAGGCCCAATAAGATATCACTACCTGGCTTGAAGCCGGCCTTTTCGATGGCCGTCATAATCGTGTCCAACGCGGCACGGTTCGACGGCAAGTCCGGCGCGAAACCGCCCTCATCACCCACCGCTGTGTTCATGCCCTGGCCCTTCAAGACGCTTTTCAAGCTATGGAATATCTCCGCGCCGTATCGCAGTGCTTCAGTAAATGATGGCGCGCCGACTGGCAGCACCATAAATTCCTGAATATCGACACTGTTGTCGGCGTGTGCGCCGCCATTGATGATATTCATCATTGGAAGCGGCATCACTGTGCTGCTACCCAGATGGCGAAACAGCGAGACGCCCTTTGAAACTGCTTCGGCTTTTGCAACAGCCAGCGATACTGCTAGCAGTGCGTTAGCGCCAAGTTGGCCTTTGTTATCGGTTCCGTCGAGGTTAATCATGCACTGATCTACGGCACGTTGGTCTTCGAAGTCAATGCCCAAAAGAGCGCCGCTCAGAGCGCCATTCACATTAGCAACTGCTTGTTGCACTCCTTTCCCGAGATAGCGGGACTGATCGCCATCACGTAGCTCTACTGCCTCGCGAGAACCCGTCGAAGCGCCTGACGGTACGCTGGCGCGAGCAGTACTACCGTCCGCCAATGAGACGTCGGCCTCAACTGTCGGATTGCCACGAGAGTCGAGAATTTCTCGACCGCATACTTTACTAATCCTGATCATTGCGACTTCCTTATTCGGTGTTTATTTCGGAACCCCAAGACCGTAGTCTGCTTCGAGATATCCGCTTTGCTTAATGGTGACGTCGATCGACATCAATGTTTCGAGAAGTTGTTTCATTTTGTGCAGTGGCCACGCGTTCGGGCCGTCACTCAGCGCCTTATCAGGGTCGGGATGAGTTTCCATAAAGAATCCCGCAACGCCAGCTGCTGCTGCTGATCGGGCCAGCACAGGAATGAATTCGCGTCGGCCGCCTGAGGATGAACCAAGGCCGCCTGGCTGTTGAACCGAATGCGTCGCGTCAAAAACTACCGGAGCACCGCTACCGCGCATCACAGCAAGACTGCGCATATCGGATATCAGATTGTTGTAACCAAAGCTGAACCCACGTTCGCAGACCATGATGTCGTCATTGCCGGTCGATTTCGCTTTATCGACGACGTTCTGCATTTCCCAAGGTGACAGGAACTGCCCCTTCTTGATATTAATCGGTAATCCCGTCGCCGCGGCACGCAAAATAAAATTCGTCTGGCGGCAAAGGAAGGCTGGCGTCTGCAAGACATCGACAGCGTCCGCAACTTCGTCCATCGGCGTGTCTTCATGCACATCAGTTAGAATTGGCACATCCAGCTGCTTCTTCACTTCACTCAGGATGCGAAGCCCCTCTTCCATGCCGGGCCCTCGAAAACCATCGCGCGAGCTTCGGTTGGCTTTATCAAAAGACGATTTGTAAATAAAAGGAATTCCAAGCTCGCCACAAACCTCTTTTAGCGTCCCGGCGGTATCCAAGGTCATTTGCTCACTCTCAACAACACAAGTGCCGGCGATCAAGAAAATAGGTTGATCGTTGCCAACCTCAAATCCGCAAAGTTTCATGTCTTTGCCGCCTCGAGCAACTCGCCTTTGCTGTTTTCTCGAACGGCTGCGATGAAGCTCTTAAATAACGGATGACCATCGCGTGGGTTCGACGTGAATTCGGGATGAAACTGACTGGCAAGAAAGAACGGATGACCCGGCAACTCAACCATTTCCACTAAGTCATCGATAGACAGCCCTGAAAACACCAGCCCTGCATCCGACAATTGGTCTCTGTAGTTATTATTCACCTCATAGCGATGCCGGTGACGTTCCTCGATCTCGGTGCTGCCGTAACTCGCCGCAGCCAGCGATCCTTCTTGAAGTGTGATGCCCTGTGCGCCCAATCGCATGGTGCCACCCATGTCGGATTGCTCATTACGCTCTTCGGTATCGCCCGCCTGATCCTGCCATTCTGTAATGAGGGCCACAACAGGATGCGGCGTGTCCTTATTGAACTCGGTGCTCATGGCTCCGTCGAGACTCGCCAGATGGCGCGCCGCTTCGATGACGGCAACCTGCATACCGAGGCAAATGCCGAGATATGGGATGCTGTTCTCACGCGCAAATCGCACAGCTTCGATCTTGCCTTCGATGCCCCGGTCGCCAAAACCACCTGGGACCACGATGCCGTCCATACCCCTGAGGCAATCTACGCCCCGCTCTTCAATGTCCTTCGATTCTATGTAATGAATTATGACGCGAGTCCGCGTATGAATCCCGCCATGCTGTAATGCTTCGACCAGCGAAATATATGAATCCTTGAGATTCATGTACTTACCAACCATTGCGACGTTCACTTCTAGCGTTGGATTTTCCTTGGCATCGACGATGGTATCCCACTCGTGCAAGTCTGCCTTGGGTAAGGCCAAACCCAACTGGCGCGTAACAATCCCATCGAGCCCCTGATCATGAATCATCGCAGGTATCTTGTAGAGATCATCGGCATCCCACACTGAGATAACGGCTTTCTCCTGAACATTGGTGAACAACGCGATTTTGCGACGCTCCTCGTTCGGTAGCGGCTTCTCGGATCGACATACGAGTATGTCCGGCTGAATTCCGATCGACCGCAGCTCTTTGACGGAGTGCTGTGTCGGTTTGGTCTTAATCTCGGACGAAGTCGAAATGTAGGGCACAAGAGTTAGATGAACGTAAACAACCCGATCATGGCCAAGTACGACACCCATCTGACGAATGGCCTCCAGAAATGGCAAAGACTCAATATCGCCGACAGTGCCACCAATCTCGACAAGACAAATATCGGCATCACCAGCACCTTTTTGCACGCACCGCTTAATCTCATCGGTAATGTGCGGAATCACCTGAACAGTCGCTCCAAGGTATTCGCCGCGGCGCTCTTTTGCGATAACGCTTTCGTAGATTCGGCCCGTGGTGTAATTACTGTGCCGGCCACCTTTCGCGGTTCGCACGAATCGCTCGTAATGACCGAGATCAAGATCAGTCTCGGTCCCATCATGAGTCACGAAGACCTCACCGTGTTGAAAGGGGCTCATGGTGCCGGGATCAACATTGATATAAGGATCGAGCTTAATCATGCTAATCGTCAATCCACGCGCTTCAAGTATCGCGCCGAGGCAAGCTGAAGTGATGCCCTTCCCTAAAGAAGAGACCACGCCGCCGGTGATAAATACATACGATGTCATATGTGAATCCGTGATTGTTCGCGCGCTATTTAGAGAGAACTTTCTCGCAGAAAGCGAGAAACAAGAAAGGGCTGGATCAAAAGCAACCCATGTGAAACTGGTGCTTTCTTCCAACCCTTCGAATTCCGCGCCGTCGTTGGACTGTAGACGGTGTTAAACGTTATCAGGCAGTACCCTCTAATGCAATGCAGGACGACCAACCCAACGCACCGCGATACCCGGCTCAGAGACCGCATCTGCGGCCAGCCATAGGTCCCCTACGGCGACAAGACGATCGCCAGAATACACCAGAGGCAATCGATCGCGCATCCAGGGAACGATGCCGCTCTCTTGAAGTAATTTCTTGAGTTCACGCGTATGTACTTGACCAAAAGGAGAAATTCTTTCTCCACCGGTTCTGACTTTCACCGTCAATCCACCATCGAAAAGCTCTTTAGATAATCCGGCATCGGTCCCTGCCTCGAAGGTAAGTCGCCCTAAACCCGGGCCGAGCAAGAGCTCATCGCCTGAAATAGACGCGGATTCAATGGCCGAGGCGAGAGTTTCTGGCATCAGATATAGGCCGTTTCGATAGCGGCGAACGGCAGCCCCTGGCCAGGTCACCAACGGTTGCGCATCTTCTCGCGCTGAAATTACCTCACTCATGATCCGATCTAGCTGCACAGTGGTCGGCGTCGACAGACCCTGATCGCGCAGTGCGTAGCGAATGACGTTGCGTTGCCGGGCCGCCGAAAGGCTCGTGAGTTCGTCAATCGGAATCCTCGCAGAACTTGGACCCAAACTCTTAAGATCAGCCTCAGCCAATTCAAGAAGCAATTGCGATGCTTCGCCCGCGTGACCCGCGCTGCGCTGCAATCGAGCAGCAATATCTGGCCAACGCAACTTTAGACGCGGCATGACTTCGTGACGCAGGAGATTTCGGTCGAAACGGCGATCGTTATTCGACGGATCTTCAACCCATCGAAGTTCGTTATCGCTCGCATAAATTTCTATATCGGCTCGATTAATACTCAACATGGGCCGCGCCAGCCAGCCAGGGCCGAAGCGACGAATACTGCCGATACCGGCAACGCCCGCCGGACCGCTGCCACGAATTAGATTGAGCAACAGCGTTTCCGCCTGATCTTCCCTATGATGAGCACTGAGTAACCAGTCATCATTGCGAAGTTCGGCATGCAATGCCGAATAGCGAGCCTCGCGTGCAGAGGCCTCCGGGCCTTTACCAGACTCCAATTGAACGTTAACGTTAATTGATCGAAACTCGACCCCAAGCTTCGCCGCCGTTGCTTCACACAGCTCGCTCCAGCTTAAAGATTCCGGCTGCAGGCCATGATCAACGTGAATCGCAACAACCGAGACTCTATTCTCGCCCTCGATCGGGAGATTGGCGAGGGCATGCAACAAAACTGACGAATCAAGCCCGCCACTAAAGGCAACAATATAGCGTGCCGGTCTGCCAGCGAGACATTCGAGTTCAGCTAATTGCTCCGCGAGAATTGCGGGGCTGAAGGTCACGTTTCTTTAAACTGACCAAAGCTCGCGAGTCGCTGCTGGCGCTTCTCGAGCAGCTGTTCGGTCGAAAGCTGGGTCAGCTCATCAAGACTACTCAACAGGGCATTGCGGACGACTTCCGCCATACCCTTCGGATTGCGGTGAGCCCCACCTAATGGTTCGGGTAATACCTCATCAACGAGGCCAAATTCGTTCAAGTGGGCCGCAGTAATGCGCATCGCTTCGGCTGCTTGCTCTGCCTTGTCAGCGCTCTTCCACAGAATAGTTGCACAGCCTTCGGGTGAGATCACGGAATAGATGCTGTACTGCAGCATGATTAATTTGTCGCCTACGCCAATGGCCAGTGCACCACCTGATCCGCCCTCACCAATGACGACGCATATTATTGGCGTCTTGAGCCCAGCCATCATGTACAGACTCTGTGCGATTGCTTCACTTTGTCCGCGCTCTTCAGCGCCAACACCAGGATATGCGCCCGGTGTATCGATGAATGTCACCACTGGCATCGAAAACTTTTCAGCCATACGCATTAGCCGTTGTGCTTTGCGATAGCCCTCGGGCTTAGGCATACCGTAGTTACGGCGAACTCGTTCTTTGGTGTCTCGTCCTTTCTGATGTCCGATGAACATCACAGCATGACCGTCGATTGTTCCGACGCCGCCAACAATCGCCGGGTCATCGGCGTACATACGATCGCCGTGCAGTTCCTGGAAGTCTGGAATGATCATATCGAGATAATTTTGCGTATAGGGTCGCGACTCATGGCGTGCCACACGAGCGACCTGCCAAGGCGACAGCTTCGAGAAAATCCTTTTCGTCAACGCCTGACTTTTCTCTTTGAGGCGCGCGACCTCTTCGTTGATGTTAACTTCGGAATCATCACCAAAGTAGCGCAACTCATCGATCTTCGCCTCAAGCTCGGCAATTGGTTGCTCAAAATCCAGAAATTTTAAATCCATAAGAACTAGCGACCTTAGGCCGCTCCTGCATTAATTTAATTCGCGACCAGGGGCGTATATAAGACGGACATTATTCTTGCCGAGTAATTCCGTCAACTTATCACGTAATTCGCGACTGGGCCGTACGGTCCACTCTGGCCCCAGCGACAATCTCGCCGCTGCATTGTCGCCGATATACCGCACCGAAACGTCACAATTACCCTCTCGAAACGGCAGCAATAGATCATGTAACTTAACTAGCAAGTTCTCACCCTGGCCATTTGGTCCGAGGCTCAAGACAAGGCCCTTCGCTCGAGATTCGATCACACGATCGATGTGTAGGACGTTTTTTGCATTCACCGTCCAGTTGCCAATAAAGTCATCGTAACGCAGGCCGCCCGTTACGATGACGATCTCATCTTTCACCAAGAGATGGCGAAATTCCTGAAACGCCTCGCTGAAAAAGCTGACTTCCATTCGTGCCGTATCGTCATCCAGGACGACACTAACGCGATTACCGCGCTTGCGAATATCAACGATTAATCCGGCGACGGTTGCCTCGCGCTTCGCATGCGCGTATTTGCGCTCGCCCCTGCTT
>CAJXYT010000037.1 GCA_913063505.1 uncultured Gammaproteobacteria bacterium
ACTACCTGCCTTTACTGGGCTGTCAATCGATTCGGTATCGGCAACGTCAGCAGTGTGACATTTGATTATGGACAAAGGCATCGAATTGAACTCGAGTGCGCGCGGCAGGTTGCCGATTTTGCCAATGTGCCGAATGCGATGCTACCTATCGACACATTCGCGGCCTTGGGTGGCAATGCGCTGACCGATTCTAGTATTGAGGTCATGCCCGGCGTCGAGGATGGCACTGGGCTGCCGAACACCTTTGTTCCCGGACGTAACTTGATATTTCTAACGTTCGCAGCAGCCTATGCATACCAACGCGACATTGGTCATATCGTCACGGGCGTGGCGCAAACCGATTACAGTGGCTATCCAGATTGCCGCGAGGAAACGATGACCGCACTTCAGTCGGCGATACGCTTCGGAATGGAATCGGAACTCACAATTCACACGCCATTAATGAATTTTTCTAAAAAACAAACGGTTGAACTGGCACTTGCCCTTACTGCATTGCCGGCGATGGCGTTGACGCACACCTGCTACAATGGCGAGCGGCCACCATGTGGGTCGTGTCCCGCGTGTGAGTTGCGCGCCAAGGGATTTCGTGAGGCGGGCGTCGTGGACCCCTTGACACTCTGACGATGGCTTACTCGGCCAAGGGAATTTATTATACACTGCAAGTTGAAGGCGCTCATTCGGGCCGCCATCACTTATTGCAAGCAAAACCCGTGCTGGAATCTTAGCGTACATACTCACAAATACCTGGGCATAGACTGAATATGGATCACCGAATTGGGCGCATCGGCTTTGCGTTATTGGCAGGGGCAGTAGTCGCCGTTTTATCTTTCAAGTGGATCACGAATCCTGAGGGACGTGAGGAGAGGGTGCTGCAAGTTGCAGCTGTCGAGTCATCTCGAGTGCATATCAGGGAGCTTGTCAGTGCCGAGTCATTAGAGATCGTTGACCCGCTATCGCCAAACCGCAAAGTGGGTAAGGTTTACATCTACCCTGAGGGAAGCGCGTGGTCCGTATCCGGATTTTATCGACGTGATAAAGGTGATGCCTGGCATCCCTACCTGATGAGCCTCACCGGAGATCACGACTTAACTTTGCTCAAACTAGAAGACAAGGCGTTCGCCGAACGGGCCGTGAAGGACCCAGCACTCAAACTTAGCCCTTAAAGAAGAGTTCGGTGTTGCCGGGGTGACACCGGAAATCTTCAGCGAAACTGGCTGGTAGGCAGATAGCCAGCGTTACTCAAGCGACCAGCGGCGAGCTATGCGTCTTGCATTTTGGTGGAGCAATGCATCAGATAGTGAAGCAGCCTTAGACAGCAGACGAGCCTTGGCGAAAGCTTTGATATAGAATCCGCAGCCAATGCTTGGCCTATGTAGAGGGTATGTCGTGGCAGTTAAAAGTGATATCGAGATTGCGCAGGCGGCAAACATCCGTCCTATCCAGGAAATAGCAAAAAAGCTGAATATCCCACCTGAGGCGTTGATTCCTTATGGCCATGACAAGGCCAAAATCAGTGCCGATTTCATTAAGTCGAAGGCCAGTGCAAAAACCGGCAAGCTGATTCTCGTTACGGCGGTGTCTCCGACACCAGCCGGCGAGGGCAAAACGACTACGACGGTTGGGTTGGGCGATGGCTTGAACCTCATCGGCAAGAAAGCCGTAATGTGCTTGCGCGAACCAAGTCTGGGCCCGTGCTTTGGTATGAAGGGTGGCGCAGCCGGTGGCGGCTACGCTCAGGTCGTTCCGATGACTGATATTAACCTGCACTTTACAGGTGATTTTCACGCTATCGGCGCTGCTAACAACCTGCTTGCTGCTCTGATCGACAATCACATGCACTGGTTGAACGAACTCAACATCGACCCGCGTCGAGTAACCTGGCGACGCGTTGTTGATATGAATGATCGTACTCTCAGAAACGTTACATTGGGCCTCGGCGGTTATCATAATGGCGTGGTTCGCGAGGCGGGATTTGATATCACAGTAGCGTCTGAAGTAATGGCTATTTTCTGTCTTGCGACCGATCTTGCTGATCTTGAAAACCGACTGGGTAATATTGTTCTCGGTTACACCCGTGAAGATGAGTCAGTTACGGTTCGACAACTCAATGCACATGGTGCGATGACCGCGTTGTTGCGGGACGCGTTTCAACCGAACCTCGTTCAGACAATGGAGAATAATCCAGCGCTCATGCATGGCGGACCATTTGCTAATATCGCGCACGGCTGTAATTCAGTCATCGCGACAACAACGGCCATGAAGCTTGCCGACTACGTCGTGACTGAGGCCGGTTTTGGCGCTGATCTGGGTGCTGAAAAATTCTTCAACATCAAGTGCCGTAAGGCAGGCCTGTCACCCGATGCCGTGGTACTTGTTGCTACGATTAAGGCACTGAAGATGCAGGGTGGAGTGGCGAAGCAGGATCTCGGAAATGAGAATGTTCATGCGCTGAGGGATGGCTGCCAGAACCTCGAGCGTCATATTCGAAACCTTGGTAAGTTTGGCGTTCCTATTACGGTGGCGATAAACCACTTTACAGCCGATACCGATGCAGAAGTTAAGGTTATTGAGGACTTCTGCGAGAAATACCACGTCAAAGCAATCAAGTGCACCCACTGGGCCGATGGTGGTAAGGGCGCAAGCGAAATAGCGGAGCATGTTGTTGAACTTTGCGAAAGCGGTAATGCACAATTTCGGACCTTGTACGACGACGAGATGCCCCTCTGGAGCAAGGCGGCAACCATTGCCAAAGAAATCTACGGAGCTGACGACATTATCGCGGACAAAAAGGTCCGGGATCAATTTGCCAGGCTCGAAAGAGAGGGTTTCGCAAAATACCCAATCTGTATGGCGAAAACGCAATACAGCTTCTCTACGGACCCAAATCTGTTGGGCGCACCAGCTGGACATGTGGTTCCTATTCGCGAGATCCGTCTCGCTGCGGGCGCCGAGTTTGTGGTCGTCGTTTGCGGTGCAATTATGACGCTGCCAGGTTTGCCGCGTGTTCCGGCTGCCAACGCCATTTATGTAAACGAAGAAGGACGGATTGAAGGCTTGTTTTGATCGGAGCCTGACTTTTCAAAAGCCTGCCTGGGAGCACGAAATGCTCCTGGGCACGGTCCGAGAGTTGGCCATATTGCGACAACACGCGCATTTCATGCCTTTGTTGGATCGCTTGGGTATGACGAAGTATTAGGCGAGCATTAACTGTGAATGGAGCGGAGATACACTGAGCTGTCCATTGGCTTAGTCGTTGCTGACTCTTCGCCTGTTTTTTTTCAAAGCGCCTCGACGTGTTTTTGAATCGATATGTTTTTGCTTCGCTTTTCGACTCGGCTTTGTCTTGATGCGCCGCTTCGGTTCGCGGGTCACACCGACTAACAGTTCTGTCAGCCGACTCAATGCCGCCCGCCGATTTCGGTCCTGACTTCGATAGGCCTGGGATTTAATAACAATAATGCCATCGTCGGTGATGCGATGATCCGATAGATCTCGCAACTTCTCTTTTATGTGAGCAGGAATTGCGCCGCAATTAAACGCATCGAAGCGCAAGTGAATGGCAGTCGCTACTTTGTTAACATTTTGCCCACCAGCACCCTGCGAGCAAACGGCGGTCATACCAATCTCAGACAGCGGTATTCGAATATTGCCCGGAATCTCGAGAGTGTTCACGTTGCCTCCTATGTGTGAGAATGCCCGTCCATAATCCCTATCGGCAGCGCTAATGCAAGTGCGGAATCTTAGTATCCTCGTCGTGTGTCAGTTGATATCGACATCGGGAATGTTTGTTATGGTCATACTGGGTGGGATAATAGGGTCCGCGATGTCACCCAGCAAGGCGTTTGCGACTCTGCCGTTATCGATAATGGTTATTGCCATTGCAGCGACCACGATTCCAGCGACGATGCTTATGAAAAAAGTCGGGCGCCGCAAAGGTTTCGCGCTGTCATCAGCATCAGCGGCGATTGCCTTGGTACTTGCTACGCTCGCGCTTAAGGAATCCAGTTTCCTGCTTTTCAATATTGCCATAATGATATTCGGTATCAATATGGCATTTACTCAACAGTATCGATACGCCGCCGCGGAGAGCGTCGAATCACGCTATGTGCCACGTGCGATCTCGTTGGTACTGATTGGTTCTATTGGTGCGGCGTTTGTCGGTAAGGAACTCGCGACGCGCGGCCAATACTTGATCGCCGATATTCAATACGCCGGTACAATGATCCTACTGGCAATGATGTTTGTCATCCAGGCGATATTGTTTTTCGCTATGGCGCCTGCGAAAGATTATGTCGATTCAAATGAACCCCAATCAGAACGATCGGTCGGCGAGATCATCCGCCAACCAGTTTTCATTGCGGCCGTAATGGGTGCGACGGCGGGAGTAGGATTAATGACATTGGTTATGACGGCGACGCCGCTCAGCATGCACATCAACAATGGTTACTCCTTGGAGCAAACCGCAGATGTTATTCAGGTGCACATGCTCGGCATGTATGTGCCGTCATTATTTGCGGGATTTTTGATTGAAAAGTTCGGCGTACTTCGAATTATGTTTATTGGCGCGTTAGGGCTCGTAGCGACATCAATTATTGGCCTTCAGGGCCAGACTATGATGCATTATTGGTGGGCGCTGCTGCTACTCGGTATCGGTTGGAATTTCCTGTTTGTCGGCGGCACAACAATGCTGACCTACACCTACAGTATGGCCGAGCGATTTCGGGCGCAGGCTGTCAATGAATTTTTGGTTTTCGGCGCCTCCGCGAGCGCATCGTTATTAGCTGGAACAGTTATGTATTTCTTTGGTTGGGAAAAACTGATGTTGATACCCATTCCGCTACTGATGATTCTTTGTATTGTGCTCATTAAAGTTCGCAGCAATCCGCTCTTGAGCCAGTAAGGCCACAGCAATGACAGATAATGGTGAAGCTTCGCAGGCTGCTTGGAAATGCAGTAGAACGTGATATCGCATACCGGGAATCAGCCAGTGTCCGAACTGTTGCCTCATCACCAGAGGACACCAATGCTTGCACTCCATGTTGAATCAACTGTAGCTAGGAGTGAGCAACAAGCACTGCGGTCGTCGCCACAAGTGCAGCGAGGAGGGTCGTTCGAAAAATCATGTACGGAGTGATCGAAACCATTCTAGCGACTAACGTCGCGACTCTACCGGTTCAAATGCAGGCTAAATCGCAAGAAATAAGGGGTGGATTCTAAAGTCCGGGAAAATCGGTATAGGTTGGTTCAGATATCGTGCCTCTTCCCCACCTTAGAAAGATCGACGGCTGCGCCGCAGGATCAATATTCAGGTTATCGAGATTCCTATCGACGTGCGGCAGCGCCATAAGTCGCTTGTCCATAACCCTAAACCAAAGCCACGGACAATAGGCCAGCATGTACATACCGAAATATCCATTGGGAAGCTGCGGCAGACTCTCGAAGTGACGCAAGGATTGGTAGCGGCGCAATGGATGCGCATGATGATCGGAGTGGCGTTCGAGATGAAATAATACCAAATTGCTAAAGATGTGATTGCTGTTCCATGAGTGGTACGGCTGACATCGTTCGAGCTTACCGTCGCCGCCTCTCTTCCTTAGCAGTCCGTAGTGCTCAATGTAGTTGGCGCTGGTGAGCTGCCAGTAGGCGAAGCAATTATGGATTAGCAGGAATGGCAGAACGGCCCAACCGAGGACCAGCAGTAATGCGAGGCTGAAGCCCATGGTAAATGCATAGGACTGCAGAATCTGGTTCCTGGCGCTCCAAGCGGTCATGCCGCGACTTTCGAGCCGTTCCTTTTCGATCGCCCACGCGCAAACAAAGGCGCCGGGAATTTCTCTCATAGCAAACTTGTAGATACTTTCGCCCATTCGCGAGCTGGCGGGATCTTTCGCTGTGGCAACGTATTTATGGTGCCCCCGATTGTGCTCAATACTGAAGTGGCCATAGGCCGGCACTGCTAGAGCAAGGCGGGCCAGCTGTTTTTCAAATTTAGAGTTCTTATGCCCGAGCTCATGCCCAGTATTGATAGCAAACCCTGATACCAGACCGGCAAACAAGGCCATAAGAGTGAATGCCCACCAGCTCAAAGGTTGAGTCGTCGCATACCAGACCGAGCCAATCAGGCTAATGTAGTGCAACGGCACAGCAATGTAGGTCAGGCGGCGATAATATGAGTCCCGATCGAGCTGTATGACCACTTCTTCAGGAGGGTTGTTGGTGTCGGCTCCCAAGGCCCAATCGAGCAAAGGCGCGATTGCATAGTTGAGGAAAAATGGCAGAATAAACCAGGCTTCAACGCCAGTATTGGCGTGCAAGGCTATCGGAACAAAAGGCTGCAGCGGATAAATGACTGACAGTATCCATAACCAACGCTTCTTATCGACGTAATGAATCGCCCGACCGCCTGTAAGTACACCGGTGTAACCTTTCATCGCGATTATCCCATTTTTTATCTGTCGGCAGATTATACAAAATATCGAGTACTGGAAAAGGCATATATTAAAAATAACGAGCTAAAAAAAACGATGAGGCGTTGACTCGGAAATTGTTCTATATTTTAGGCTGACACTCGATTTGAATTAATAAATAGGCTAAAGCATAGGCTCTAAATTAGAGGAAATTTAATTGCATACTAAAACCATGACTGAACCAACAGAAAAAACCATTCTGTCGCATAAAAAAAACCGGCCAACTATAATTGTTGCAGGCTTGATCAGTGTTATTTTATTCACCTACTTGACTACAACTTATGGTTGGAGGCAGGGCGCATTATTGTTAGTTGGGCTTATTGCTGGAATCTCTCTTTATCATGCCGCTTTTGGTTTTACTGCAGCCTGGCGCGAGGTGGTTTTAACGGGTCGCAGTGCTGGTTTACGCGCCCAGATGGTAATGCTCGGTATAACTGTGCTGATTTTCACACCATTGATTGGGCTTGGTGAATTTGGGGGAATCGACTTACGTGGCAACGTTGCTCCTTTGAACTTAGCGGTTATTTTTGGGGCATTTGTTTTTGGTATAGGTATGCAATTGGGTGGTGCTTGCGCCTCAGGTACTCTTTTCACAGCTGGCGGTGGAAATGCACGAATGCTGGTGACTTTAGCCGCATTTATTTGCGGATCGGTCATAGGCACCTGGCATTGGTCACAATGGCAGGATGCTCCTGGGTACGAAGCAGTTGTACTGTCCAAAAACTTTGGCATTATCCCAGCAATATTAATTAGTCTTGTTTTGTTTGCGCTTGTCTGGCTTGCTGCAGCTTGGAATGAACGACGCCATCACAACTCTATAAAAAGCTATTGGAAAACTGAAATTGGGCAATCCTGGCTTCGTGGACCTTGGCCAGTGATCATTGGCGCTTTAGTTCTTGCTGGTGTCAATATTGCTACCCTTCTAATTGCCGGACGACCCTGGGGAGTGACTTCAGCTTTTGCTCTTTGGGGAGCTAAATTCGTCGGACTGATAAATATAGATGTTACTGCTTGGGAGTATTGGCAGCGCCCAAGCTCCCTTGAGTCTTTAAACCAAAGCATTCTGACTAATGTGACGTCTGTAATGAATATTGGGATTATGCTTGGCGCCCTATCTGCAGCAAGTTTAGCCGGAAAATTTGCGCCATCTTTCAAGCTTCCTTGGCGATCTTTGCTGGCAGCAGTCATCGGGGGCTTAATGCTCGGTTACGGCGCAAGATTAGCTTATGGCTGTAATATTGGCGCTTATTTTAGCGGCATCAGCTCAACTAGTATGCATGGCTGGCTATGGTTTGTAGCGGCTTTTTTGGGAAGTATTTTAGGAACGCGGTTACGCCCTTATTTTGGTCTGCAGTGAAGATTTAATTTTCGCTTACCCTTTACTGTATTCTTCAGCTTCTTTGCTTGCCTTGTCTGTTATGAGCTCGTCAGCCTGTTCAATATGATGTAGACCGAAATTGCTCGGTATGCCTTTCCTTATCGTAGGCACTTGCGATAAACTAGCGCCTCTTTTTTGAGCCTCCGCGGGAGCTATCTGACTCCACGGTGCGGAGGCCACATAAGCTCCTGAAACGATGAGTGATTCTCTCAAAGAACAATGGGCCTCAACGCCGCTGTTCGGTGCCAATGCGAGTGCCGTCGAGTCGCTGTACGAGCAGTTTCTCGAACAGCCAGACTCCATTCCTGACGGATGGCGCGAGTATTTCGAGACGTTCGCTGACCCGGACGTAGAGATTGCTCATTCGCCTATCCGCGACCAGCTCTTGCGCGAGTCTCGTGGTGGGCGAAAAGTCGGTCAGGTCGTCAAGCGTAGTACAGGTACTGCTGCTAGCTCCGGCGAAAAGCAGGCGGCCGTTTCGAGACTTATCCAAGTGTACAGTCTTCGCGGTCATCAGATCGCAGACCTTGATCCGCTGGGGCTGATGGAGCGACCGACGCCAGGTGTTCTAAAGCTGGACTATCTTGGGTTAACTGAATCGGATATGGATACCGAGTTCTATACAGGTGGTCTTGCTGGAAATGGCAACGCCCGAATGAAACTTCGCGACATACTTGCGCAGCTGCAAAATATTTATTGCCGCAAGATTGGCGCGGAATTTGCTCATATTTCTCGAGCTCGAGAGCGCCTTTGGCTCAGGAAGCGGTTTGAGCAGGGAGCGGCGTCCAAAACACTTAGTGATGAGGAGCGGCTGCATATCCTCGATAAGCTAACCTGCGCGGAAGGCATCGAGCGATACCTGCATACGCGCTACGTTGGTCAAAAGCGCTTCTCCCTCGAGGGCGGTGAAAGCTTGATTCCACTGCTTGATGATGTCATTCAGCAGGGTGGCGCGGGTGGCGTCAGGGAGATCGTCATTGGGATGGCGCATCGCGGGCGAATCAATGTACTTGTTAATATTTTTGGCAAATCGCCAGAAGAGCTTTTTGAGGAGTTTGAAGGAGAATACGATCCAGGTGAGATGAAAGGCTCTGGGGACGTTAAATACCACAAGGGATTCTCGGCCGATATGAAGACGCCTGGTGGCAACGTTCATATCGCGCTTGCATTCAATCCGTCGCACCTCGAAATTGTTAATCCAGTTGTCGAAGGATCAGTTCGCGCACGTCAACAGCGTCGTGGTGATACAGAGCGCGAGGATGTTCTTCCAGTCCTTATTCATGGCGATGCAGCTTTTTCGGGGCAGGGCGTCGTAACTGAAACATTCCAGATGTCTCAGATCAACGGTTTCCGAACCGGTGGCACAGTGCATATTGTAATCAACAACCAGATCGGATTTACGATGAGCCGCCCATCAGATTCGCGATCGACGGACTATTGCAGCGACGTCGCAAAAATGATCGAGGCGCCAATTTTTCACGTCAATGGCGATGACCCGGAAGCCGTGATCTTCGTCACTCGATTGGCGCTTAAGTATCGTCAGAAATTCAAGAAAGACGTCGTTATTGATCTTGTCTGCTACCGCCGTCACGGGCACAACGAAGCGGATGAGCCAGCAGCGACGCAACCGATCATGTATGGCAAAATCAAGAATCAAAAAACCACGCGCGAGATTTACGCAGAGCGACTCCTTAGTGAGGAATTACTGACTTCAGGCGACGTGTCGAATTTGCAGGACATGTATCGCGATAAGCTCGATCGGGGCGAGCAAGTGCAAGAAGCGTCGCTCGGCATGATTGGAAATGCCTTTACCGTTGATTGGACGCCTTTCTTGCACGCGCAATGGGATGACGCGACCGATACATCCATAAGCCCGAAGACCGTTGCTGATCTTGGCGAGTTAGTGACGATAATCCCGCCAGAAGTTAAACCGCATGGCAGGGTTCAGCGGATTTTTGATCAGCGACTGAAAATGGTTTCTGGCGACGTTGATATGGACTGGGGTCTTGCGGAAACGATGGCGTATGCATCGTTATTGCAAGAGGGACACAATGTGCGGTTGGTCGGTCAAGACAGCGGGCGCGGTACGTTTTTTCATCGCCATGCCGTCGTGCACAATCAACTTAATAATCTCGAGTACACGCCACTCGAGCACGTTGTTGATCGGCCGAATGCATTTCGTGTAATTGATTCATTCTTATCAGAAGAAGCGGTTCTTGGATTCGAGTACGGCTATGCCAGTACGGAGCCAAATACTCTGGTGATATGGGAAGGCCAGTTTGGTGATTTTGCTAATGGCGCCCAAGTTGTGATTGATCAATTCATCAGTTCCGGAGAAGCCAAGTGGGGTCGTTTATGCGGACTGACGATGTTTTTACCACACGGCTATGAAGGTCAAGGTCCTGAGCATTCGTCGGCGCGCCTCGAGCGATTCCTGCAGCTGTGTGCGGAACACAATATCCAGGTCTGTGTGCCATCAACGCCAGCGCAAATGTTCCACATGATTCGACGTCAACACGTGCGTTTATTTAGGAAGCCGCTCATCGTTTTGACGCCGAAGAGTTTGTTGCGGCACAAAATGTCGGTGTCGCCGATCACCGAGCTTTCAAGTGGTCAATTCGAATTGATCATTCCTGAAGTTGGGGCGATCGCACCGAAGAAGACCCGCCGCATAGTGCTCTGCAGCGGCAAAGTGTATTTCGATTTACTCGAGGCTCGCGAAGCTCACAGCATAGATGACGTTGCATTGATACGAATCGAGCAGCTCTATCCTTTCCCGATTACTGAGTTCGTGGCTTTAATTAAGCAGTATGAGCATGTTGAAGAGATTATCTGGTGTCAGGAGGAGCCTCTTAATCAGGGGGCGTGGTATCAGATCAAACACCGTCTACAAGAACCACTGGGTGAGCACCAGCAAATCTATTATGCAGGACGGCCCGGTGCGGCCGCTCCGGCATCCGGTATTTTTAAAATTCATATACAGCAGCAGCAGGCATTGGTAGAGGCCGCGCTCGGCATCAAATCCGAGGCGAATAAAGTCGTCAGACCAGAGAAAACAATACGGAAGTCCAAATGACTATAGAGATTAAGGTTCCGCCTCTTCCCGAGTCGGTTAGTGATGCAACATTGATCGCGTGGCACAAAGCTGCAGGCGAATCAGTATCCCGAGACGAGAATCTTGTCGACCTCGAAACTGACAAAGTCGTTTTGGAGGTTCCGGCTCCAGCGAGCGGAACAATTACGAAAATTGTTGTGGGAAATGGCGCGACGGTGGAGGCAGGTGATGTAATTGCAATTATTGAGGAGGGCGAGGTGTCAGTTGACGCGCGCACCAAAGTCGAAGCCGCATCAATTGAGGAAGTAGCCTTATCGACAGCTGCGAAGAAAAGCAGGGGGGCTATGAAGACAAGCCCGGCGGTTCGCCGTTTGCTGGACGAGCACGATCTGGATGCCACCATGGTTACCGGTACGGGCAAGGATGGCCGGATATCCAAGGCGGACGTGATGTCATTTCTTAAGTCCGATGACAGCGGCAACGTCACACCAGGTGATCCGCAGTCTGTTATTGTCGAATCTGTAGAGATCGGCCTTGAGCGTATAGAGCAACGCGTCCCTATGACCCGATTGAGAGCGCGAATCGCCGAACGACTGGTCGATGCGCAACAGACCGCAGCGATGCTGACGACGTTCAATGAAGTAGACCTCACGGAAGTTATGGCGATTCGCAAGAAATACAAAGAGTCGTTTGAGAGGGAGCACGAAATAAAATTGGGCTTCATGTCATTCTTTGCGAAAGCTTCAGTCGAAGCGCTGAAGAAATTTCCCGCTGTTAACGCGTCTGTCGAGGGAACGGACATCATCTATCACAATTATTTCGATATTGGCATCGCTGTGTCGAGTGATCGTGGACTGATGGTTCCAGTGATCCGTGACGTTGACCAGATGAGTTTTGCTACCTTTGAAGGCGCGCTAAACGACATGGCCGGCAAAGCGCAGGCGGGCACCATTGGGATGGATGATCTGACCGGCGGTACATTCACGATAACCAATGGTGGTATTTTCGGGTCAATGATGTCCACGCCGATATTGAATCAACCGCAAAGCGCGATTCTTGGCATGCATTCCATTCAACAGCGACCCATGGTTGTCGATGGCGATATCGTTGCCCGACCGATGATGTACCTCGCCCTGACGTATGATCACCGAATTATCGATGGCAAAGAGGCGGTTCAGTTCCTCGTTTCCATCAAGGATCAACTCGAGGATCCGGCGCGTCTATTCTTGCAGATCTGACGTAACTTCGTACTAAGGAACTAGAATAACAATGAGCAGAAGTTTTGATGTAGTTGTCATTGGTGCGGGGCCCGCTGGCTACGTTGCCGCAATTCGTGCCGCCCAGCACGGCAAGACAGTTGCGTGCATCGACGAATGGAAGAATAAAGATGAAAAAAACGCATTTGGTGGCACTTGCTTGAATGCCGGATGCATACCATCCAAAGCGTTGCTGGAATCCTCAGAATTGTTTCACCGCGCTAAGAGTGAGTTTAAGAAACACGGTATTAAAACTGGAGAAGTGGAACTGGATCTCGCCACTATGCAAAAAAGGCGAGCGAGCGTCGTACGACAATTGACAGGCGGCATAGCTAGCCTGCTAAAGGCTAACAAGATCGAGTGCCTGGTAGGGCATGGCAAGCTCCTGGCTGGTAAGAACGTTGAGTTCACTCCGGTTTCGGGAGGTGTGGAAGCCATCGAGGCCAAGAATGTCATTCTGGCCTCTGGCTCATCACCGATCGAAATCTCAATAGCTGCTTTTGATCATCACAATATCGTCGATTCATGGAGTGCATTGGAATTCGACCATGTTCCAGAGAGGTTGGGTGTTATAGGGGCAGGGGCTATTGGCCTTGAACTCGGCAGTGTGTGGTCAAGACTCGGATCCAAGGTGACCGTCCTTGAAGCAATGGACGATTTTTTGTCCATGGCTGACCGAGATGTCGCGAAAGTTGCCGCGAAAGACTTCAAGCAGCAAGGCTTGGACATCCAACTTGGCGCTAAAGTAACGGCGACAAAGGTTACCAAGAATGGAGTTGATGTTTCCTACGACGATAAGAATGGCTCGCAGTCGATCGAAGTAGATAAACTGGTCGTTGCCGTCGGCCGCAGGCCACACACAGATGATCTGTTTTCAGGCGATGCAGGAATTCAGTTAGACGAACGTGGATGCATCATTGTTGATGATGAGTGTCGCACCCACGTTAAGGGTGTTTACGCTGTTGGTGACTGCGTTCGTGGCCCGATGCTAGCCCACAAGGGCTCTGAAGAAGGTGTGATGGCCGCCGATTTGATCGCCGGTGAAATCGCAGAAGTTAATTACGGTGCCATTCCTTCAGTTATTTACACTGCACCGGAAATTGCCTGGGTGGGTAAGACTGAAGTCGAGGTGAAAGAATCGGGTCGAACCTACAAGGTTGGCTCATTTCCATTCGCCGCTAGCGGTCGCGCTAAGGCTATGGAGCAGACATCCGGCATGGTTAAGATTATTTCATCGAAAGATGACGATGAAATCCTCGGCGTGCATATTGTCGGTCCGATGGCGGGTGAGCTGATCGCGGAGGCTGTTCTAGCGCTGGAGTTCTCAGCGAGCACAGAAGACATTCAACGCACGATTCATGCACACCCGAGTCTTGCAGAGGCTATTCACGAGGCTTCACTGGCCGTCGATAACAAAGCCCTTAACTTTCCGAATAAATAAGGGCGCTATTTCTTCCAGAAGTCGGCGTTCTTGATCCCCAGCGCTTCGGGATTGAAGGTGTACTGAGTAACGCCCTCTTTCTTTTGTCGCTCATAGTCACGCAACGCTTTGAGCGCCGGACGGCCCATGAAGAACAATATGAGAATGCCGATGATATTCAGCCACGCCATCAGGCCCACACCAATATCGCCCATCTCCCAGGCTAAGTCGGCAGGTCTAATTGTGCCGAAGAAGACTGATACTATGATCGCGATCTTAAGAGTGATTAATTTTCCTGGGAATTTGAGTGACCGACTAACCCAGGCGACGTTGGTTTCTGCGATGTAGTAATACGCAAGGATTGTCGTGAACGCGAAGAAGAACAGCGCTATCGCAACGAATGTCTTACCGAACCCACCCATAACACTCTCAAGAGCGAGTTGCGTGAACGCGGGGCTACTGATGATTATTTCGCTACTTAGCATGCCACCACTGATGGCATTGTCGAGACCGCTAACGTAATACTGATTGGTAATCAGGATCATGAACGCCGTCGCGGAACAAATGAACAGAGTGTCCACATACACTGAAAATGCCTGTACCAAACCTTGTTGTGCAGGGTGCTCGACTTCGGCAGCTGCTGCAGCATGTGGCCCGGTTCCCTGGCCCGCTTCGTTTGAGTAAACACCACGCTTGACGCCCCAGCCGATAGCAGCACCAAATCCCGCTATCGGTGTGAATGCGTCTTTGAAAATCATGGAGACAACACCCGGTAATTCACTAATGTGCATACCGATTATGACTATTGCCATCAGGATGTAACCAAGGGCCATAAATGGTACAACGATTTGAGTCTGTCTCTTATACACATCTGACGCTGCCGACGAATAGAGAGGTGTAGATCTCGGTGGTCGCCGTATCATT
>CAJXYT010000038.1 GCA_913063505.1 uncultured Gammaproteobacteria bacterium
CTGTTAATTCTTTTCCTAAAAAAATTTGAGGGCGTGTTATTCAGCCATCGGAAAGAATATAGGCACTGCATTTGCAGCCAGCAATGATGCGTAGGGCTTTGTTACATTTACTTACAAAGTGTCGAAATTCAGCAAACTGTGGCCACGCTATTGCTAGTTTTGAGTATCGCAACGCATTACTAACAAGGTTCTTCAGAAGTAATGTAATCCGCACTTCGTCGATATAAGCGCAGATCGGTTCAGCGGGCATTGTGACACCTATGCGGTCAGCCTCTCTGGCAAAAAAATCATCGAGTAGTTCGTTAATTAAACCACTAACAACTACATCTGTTCTAGGTAGTAGTAGATTTTTTCAATGGTTCAGATCGGCGCAGGGCAGGCGGCAGTGAAAGGTTCAAAAACGGAGCTAGCAATCCGCGCGGCAGCACCACCACTGCTGCGACAAACAACAATCCCAGAACCAGTAACCAGTATTGACCCAATGTGTCTGACAGTACGTTTTCTACTGATTTCACCGCCAATGCACCGATAAAGGCTGCAAGCAGGACTGTTTTGCCACCAATTGCGACCCAGATGAGAACCTCTGTCGCTAGCGCGAAGCCTAGAATTGCAGGTGAGACGAAGGCAAACTGTACTGCAAAAAGCGCTCCTGCCAATCCCGCAACGGCACCAGAAACAGCAAATGCAACAGTCTTATACTCGGCCGTCTCAAAGCCAAGGAAAGCCGCGCGTGTCTCGTTGTCGCGGATGCCACGCAACACCGTACCAAAGGCCGAGCGTTCCAGCTTAAGTAACACAAGAAAAGCCGCAAAAGCCGCCACAAGTACCACTAAAAAAAACAATAATGGATCGTAAAGTTCGATCTGCCAGCTGCCCCATTCCAATCGTAACGGTGGCACATCGAGTATCCCATTAAATCCGCCGATATAGGACCAGTTGATCGCCAGCCGTTCGGCGATCACGGCGGCGGACAGGGTGACAATGCCGAAATAGGCGCCGTAGAGGCCGCGCCCTTTGAATAGGGCTAACCCCAGCAGTCCAGCTACTAAAGCAGGCAGAATCATCGCCAACACCAAACCGGCCAGCGTTATCGCAGGTACGCCGGGAATCATACCCTTGGTAGTCAGCGCCATTGCATAAGCCCCAATCCCGAAAAAAAGCGACTGGCCAAAGCACAAAAGCCCGCCTTGTCCCCAAATGAAAGCAAGGCTCATGGCGAAAATGCCATAGATCATCAACTGCGACAGTAGGCCGAGATTCCAACCCCCAAGAAACAATGGAGCCCCAGCCAGTGCGGCCCAGAATAGAACCGTGAGCGAGCGTGAATATTTTGACTTCATCGCTTCTTTCGCCCAGCAAGCCCATCGGGCATAAGTCTGATAACAACGATGGCAAGGCTGAATACGACAATCTGGGCAATCACCGGTGTCCATATGGCTGCCACCACACTATTTGATCCGCCTATAATGCTTGCCCCCCAAATTGCGCCAAGTGGACTGGCAATACCGCCAACAAGGATCGATAGAAAGGCCGGAACAAGAAAGCCCACGCCCATCTGCGGATCTACGCTCATCAGCGGCGCCATAATCGCACCAGCAAGCCCCGCAAGGCCGGAGCCAAAGGCGAATGTCACCCGGTCCACGCGGCGCGTGTTTACCCCCAGACAAGAGGCCATCTGGCGATTAGCAATCACTCCGCGCGCAGTCAAACCCCACCGGGTTCGAAACAAGATGAGGAACGTTGTCGCAGTAATTACAATTGCCATGCCCATTATGAACAGGCGGTAAGAGGAATAGGTGATGCCGAACATCGCTATGGGCTCAGCAAAGGGCGCCACGGTTGGCTGTGAACCGGGGCCAAACAGTATGATTACCAGCTGCTTGAGGGCTAGAGATATGCCCCATGTAGCAAGGATTGTGTCAAGAAAACGGTGGTAAATGCGTCGAATGACTAACTCTTCAATTATCAATCCGATCAATGCCACAAAGACGAAAGCGGTAACCAGAATCACAGCGAACGGCAGCGCATACTGTTGTAACAGCACTACGGTATAAGCTCCCAGCAAAAAGAACTCACCATGAGCGAGGTTGATGACGTTCATCATCCCAAAAATAATTACCAGTCCAATACAGACCAAAAGCAGGGTTAGGATGTAGCTGGCCGCGTCAAGGCCAATAAGTAGTGTCATTTCCATTTTATTACACCGACAAATAGCGGCTGATTATGGCCGGATCCTTGTTTATTTCATCGACCGCGACTCCCGATTTGATGAGTCCATTCTCGATAAAGTGAACATGATGGGCCAACCGCCGCACCAAATTGAGATTTTGTTCCACAACTATCACGGTCATTTCTTCTTGTTCTACGATGCGGCGCAGAATGGCGGCCAATTCTTGCACAATCGAAGGCTGGATACCTTCGGATGGCTCATCCAATAATAGTAGGTCGGGTCGACCGACTAAGGCTCGCGCGATAGCCAGTTGCTGTTGCTGCCCGCCAGACATGGTTCCACCCAGTTGTTTATGCCGTTCTGCAAGAATAGGAAAATATTCATAGATAAAATCGAATGATTCATTTTGCTGTTTGGGCTTACCAATGCGGCCCATTGTAAGATTCTGCTCGACGGTGAAATCGGGGAAAATCTCACGTCCCTGCGGAACGTATGCGATGCCGGCATTACTGATCTGATAAGGGGCTAAGCCTACTATTTCCTGATCCAGGAACCTGATAGAGCCTGCAATCTCCGGCAACACTCCCATCAACGCCTTAACGAAGGTTGTCTTGCCCATACCATTGCGCCCCATCAATGCAATGCAGTCACCGCGTGTCAGGTCCAGATCCAGCCCCTTAAGGACGGGGGCGCCATGGATATATCCAGCCTTCAGGTCGCGCACGCTCAGCATTATTCGATATCCCCCAGGTATGCTTGGCGGATTTCCGGATCTTGACTAATGGCGGCGTATTCCCCTTCGCGCAGTATCGCTCCTTTCATCATGACGATAATAGGGCTTCCCAGCTTGCGCACAAAGCTCATGTCATGCTCGATCACCAGAACGGCCACACCTAGTCGGTCGCGCACATCCTGGATCATGTGCACGATCGCATCGGTTTCTTCTTCGGTCATCCCTGCCGTCGGCTCGTCCAGTAGTAAAAGTTGGGCATCCGTCACCACCAGAAGGGCGATTTCCAGTTGCTGGCGGATTCCATGCGGCAACTCAGAAGCTAGTTTACCCCCATATTCTAATAACCTAGTTTCGGCCAGAACCAACTCATAGCTTGACCGATCTGGTCCGCCGCGCAACAGGCTGAATGGCGCATAATGCTTCGTGGCTGCGGTGATAGCGATTTCAATATTTTCGGCAACGGTTAATTCATCAAAAACTGACGGAATCTGGAACTTACGCGCGATGCCCTTGCGGCAGATTTTTTGCGGCGAAAGGCCAGTAGTGTCTTCACCCATAAAGAAGACCTGACCTGACGTGGGATCCAGGTCACCAGAGATCACCTTAAAAAGTGTGCTTTTGCCGCAGCCATTAGGCCCGATGATGCACTTCACGTCACCCCGAGATAAATCAAGGCTCATCTTGTCAAGCGCGCGAATGCCACCAAAATCCATGACGATTTCGCGCACCGTCAGGAAGGGGGCGGCATCCATGTTCATTTAGTCACTCGGTTTTAGGCGCACTGACTGGGAGCGACAATTTGGCCGATGTATTTTGTCATCTTTAATTGCCGGTCACGGACTTCGAACAACAACATATTGGGGTCTACATGCTTGTCAGCGGCACGCATCGTCACTTCGCCATTGGCCACGGTTATGCTGCCAGCAAGAGCCGCCATAATCTTGTCAGTCTCGTCTGAATCTGCCCGCTGCATCGCCTCGAGGAAAAATTGAGTGATGCCGTAATGCGCAACAACACAATCACTGACCACCACATCGTCACCATGGCGTGCCTTTTGCCTAGCAACGAAGTCATGGGATTCGGGTCGGTCAAGCGTCTGAATAAAATGCGAAACGCCGATGATGCCTTCGGACTCGGCTGCGCTGAGTCCAGGCAAGTAGTTCTCATTGAAACCCAAGAACGCAAGGCGCGACTTTTGCTTCATGCCTGCTGCCGTGAATTGCTTGATGAAGGTCACACCATCCGCACCCGGAGTGGTCAGGATGACCGTCTCGGCACCTGACTCTTCGATCTTACGGATCGTAGTGGCAAAATCTTTAACGCCAAAGGGGGTGTATTCTTCGCCCACCACATCACCACCGGCGCCTTCCACGGCTTTACGGATCGCCACATTCATCTTTTGCGGCCAGGCGTAGTCCGTGCCGAATAGATAGACTTTCTTGCCGATTGTTTCCATCAGGTAGGGAATCAACGGATCGACATAATGCGCGGGAAGGGCGCTGTAACAAGAGATGTAATTGCTGCACACGCCACCCTCGTAGTCGGTGGCATAAAGAAGCGGTGTGCGGCCCCGTTCGATCGTAGACTTGATAGCGTCGCGCGACGCACTTGTGATTGGCCCGATCACTGCATCGACCTCATCGCGGCGGATCAATTGCAGTGCACGCTCCACCGTAGTTTTGGGATCTGTGCGGGTGTCGGCCTTGATGATTTCAATCTGGCGACCCAATACGCCACCAGCGTCGTTGAATTCGTCCACCAGCATCTCGATGCCCTGTGTTGCTTGCGCGCCAAAAAGTTCCAGTCCGCCCGAAAGCGGCATCAGTATGCCTAGTTTTACCGTCTTGGCCAGTGCAAGTGCCGGGGCCCCCAGCGCCACCGAGCCGACAATCGCCGCACCACCACGTAAAACCTCTCTGCGGTTTGTCGTTCCAGTTGTAAACTGGGTCGTATTCATATCACTGCCCCTAAATTTGAAAGTCCTACAACGACCATTTCGCTACACTACTGTGTAGCCTCCATCCGCGACGAGGTTTTCTCCCGTCACAAAGCTTGCCTCGTCACTGGCCAGAAAAAGAACCGTGTTGGCGATCTCTTTGGGCGTACCGAACCGCTTCATCGGCTGCAGCGAAAGGTAGCTTTGCATCGCAGCTTCAGGGTCGGCAGAAGTATTTGCGGCACCGAGTCGCAGCCCCGGCGTATCGATCGTTCCAGGGCAAATCGCATTAACGCGTATACCATGCTCCATCAAACTGATCGCCGAACCGCGAGTGAGAGAAGATACCCCCCCTTTGGTTGCGTGATAGGCGGCATATCCTGGAGAACCAACGATAGCGAAAGACGACGACGTATTGATGATCGAGCCACCATTGCCATGATCGATCATCCGGCGCGCCGCCTCGCGTGTGCCGATAAATACCGAACGCAGGTTGACGCGGACGAGTAAGTCAAAATCTTCATCTGTGGCGTCGAGAATACTGCGGGTGTCCTGTATGGCAGCGTTGTTGAACAGGATATCAAGTCGTCCAAAACGGCTGCTGCAAAGGTCAAATGCCGCCTCAAGATCGGCGCGCTCACCCACATCGCAGCTGGCGAAAACAGCCTTGCCGCCTGCTTCGACGATTTCAGACGCAAGCGCAGTACCTGCCGCTTCATCCAGATCAGCGATAACAACACTGGCGCCTTCCTCTGAAAAGCGGCGGGCAGTGGCAGCCCCAATCCCATTTGCGGCGCCTGTTAAGACGGCGGCACGGTTTTCAAGTCTCATTCTTTTGGCTCCCAGATTTTGAGCGGTCCCTTGCCAGCAAGATGGTCAAGTACATCCTGCGACTCAGCAACGACACCAAAATGCGTTGCAATATCATAAAGCGACGATTCCTGCTCGCGCGGACCTGTTGCTGCACAAGCATCACTCGGCACCACCACCTGATAGCCATTAAAAAAGGCATCATGGACAGTTGAGCGCACGCAAATATTGGTAACAACGCCGAACACGATCAGCGTATCAATGAGATTATCTTTTAGCGTCAAATCCAAATCAGTGCCGAAAAATGCGCTATAGCGTCGTTTGATAAACACAAAATCGTCGTTTTGTTTATCAAGCTGCGGCATAACGTTGATTCCACTAGTACCTTCCAGGCAATGCTGCGCCCGCTTCAAAAACTCTCGATCACGCCTGAGGCCCGGGCGATGCGCGTCCACAATCCAGCCAATCATCATGCCCGATGCTCGAGCACTTTGGATAAGGTCGTTTTGAATGGGATAGAGTCGTTCAGCTCCTGGCAAGCACATGGCCCCTGCCGGATCGCAAAAGTCATGCAGCATATCCACAATCAGTACTGCTGTGGTGCCGGATTTCAGTGAGACTTGTTGCGTGCTTTGAGTGTATGCAGAAAAGTCATCCATTTTTATATTTTAGCCATTTTTTTTGTCACTAGATAGTCAATACTTTCTTTCACCGCAACAAATATATCTGTCGCGCATTCATCGAATTCAATGACCATCCATTTGGGGTGATCTCCACAAGCTTTTGCAATGGCATCAAAGTCCTGAACACCATTGCCCAATGCCACCATTGGCTCGTGTGGTTGCGCCGCAAAATCATCATGCCATGGAGCTGGGCCATCTTTAACGTGCATAAACTGCACACGATCGCCAAATTTCTTTATTATTTCTGCAGGATCTCGTTGAGCAGTTTTTGCCCAATACGTATCAATTTCAAGAAAAATATCTTTATCCAAATATTCAATTAATGTCTGAAGTGGATATTCTCCCTCTGCATCTAACCTCACTTCCCACCAGTGATTGTGCAGTCCGAATTCAAGTCCATTTGATTTTAGAAACTGACTGGCTTCATTATAAATATCTGCTAGCTCCTTGATTCCGTCTACCGTTTGGTATCGCTCATCTTCTGGCCAGCCATGCCAGATCAACTTTGTGCAATCGTATGCCTCCGCCATTGCAAGTGCTTTTTCCCGCATGTCTCCCACAGGAATTTCACCATGCATAGAGCTCACAGATAACCCAGCACTCTTTAGGAGCTTGCTTAAAGATTTAGGATTTGATTTAGAAGTCCCTTCATCCTTCGATAGCGCATCAGAGAAATCAAAAGTCTCCACATACTTCAAACCAGTTTGGGCTACTTTTTGAATGGTTTCTGGGAGGTCTTCCTTCATCTGATTTCGAAAGGTATATAACTGGCATGAGATTTTGTGAATGACCTCATTATCAATGGAGGGTATAACTTGATCCGCCGCTTTTTCTTTCTGACTGCATGCAGAAAGAAGGTAGGAAGAACCTAAAAGAACGGATATACCACTGATCGATGTTGACTCGATGAATTTTCTTCTGGAATATTTATTCGTTAATTTCATTGCTATATCCAGAATGAAAAGTAGCTATAAATTGCGACGACCAGACCGAGTATGAAAATGGTGGCGATCACTTCGCGTTTGTCCCAACTATCTCGCACTGCTTTACGATCCATCATGGCGTAAGTCAGTCCTTTCAATTGCTCTATTCGCGGAGCAGCTGACGTATAGGAAGCGACAATGATTGTCGTGATACTAATCAGAAACAAGACACCTGAAAAATATAGGAAATTGAAATCCGCAATTGCCGCGAGGAACGCGGGATTTTCGATTTTTCCAGCGCCAAAAATTCCTTGTAAAATGAGCTTGGCCATGCCGAGGATAAAGCCCAGACTCAGACCCCATGTCGCACCACGGGAGTTGATTCGCTGGTTAAATAATCCGAGGAGAAAGACCGCAGTAATTGGTGGCGCTAGATAACCCTGAACATTTTGCAGGTATTGATAGAGCCCCCCCTTCGATATTGCCGGCATGATTGGAATCCACAGTAGGCCGAGAATAATGACGACACCGGTCGCGAGTCGCCCAACGGTAACCAGTTTTTGCTCGGAGGCGCCTGGGTGTATCTTTTCATAGACATCAACCGTAAAAAGCGTTGCAATGGAATTGAAAAGAGATGACAGGGAACTCATTAGCGCGGCTAGTAATCCAGCGACTACCAAGCCACGCAATCCAGCGGGCAACAGCGTCGTCACCATCGTTGGAAAAACCTGGTCGCCGACAAATCCGCCAGACCCATCGCTAGGTATCATCAGGAGGCCTTTCTGATGTAACGCTGCACCGATGAGACCAGGGATCAGGAAGATCATCACTGGCGAGACTTTCAGAAGTGCGCCCAACAAGGCGCCGCGTCGAGCGGTTTTCAGATCTTTCGCGGCCAGTGTGCGTTGCACAATGTATTGGTCCGTGCACCAGTACCAGATGCCGACAATGGGGGACGCGATCAGGATACCGAGCCACGGAAAATCCGGGTCCGATAACGGTCTCCACAATGCATAGTCAGCCACGTTTTTGCTGGCGAAGGACTGCAATTCGCTCCACCCTCCCAGGAGATCGAGGCCGATCCACGTGATCGCGGCGGAACCGATGAGCAGAATAATCGCCTGTATCGAGTCGGTGTACAGCACTGCCCGCAATCCGCCAGCAACCGTGTACAGGCCGGTCAGGACCACTGTTGCGACGGCACCGACCCAGAACGCGTTCTCGGGACTGCCAAATGTTTCTGGCAATAAGGTTTTGAATACCAGAGCACCAGCGTAAACAGTAACCGACACTTTGGTAAGCACATACGCGGCCAGCGAAACCAGTGATAATATCCAGCGCGGCCGCGGACCGAAGCGCTTCTCCAGAAACTCCGGCATAGTGAACACGCCAGACTGATAATAGAAGGGTACGAAAACCCAGGCGAGCAGAACAACGATCCATGCATGCAATTCATAGTGCGCCATCGCCAGACCGGTCGCGGCACCTTGACCTGCCAGGCCAACGATGTGCTCAGAGCCGATATTCGATGCAAAGATTGATGCACCGATAGCAAAAAATCCGACATTGCGCCCGGCCAGAAAATAGTCCGTCGATGTTTGATGCCGGCGTGTCGTCGAGATGACAACACCAAGCAGCACCCCGAAATAGACAACAATGACAAGCCAATCAATGGGATCAAGTGTATTCATCGTTACTCATTGTAATTTAATTATTGTTTTATAGTATCGATATGGAATTCTTGGCCAGCAGGATACTTTGATAACGAACAGTTTTTGGTGTGTTCGGCTGTAAAGGAGCCGTTTTCATAAGCAATCAATTACTTATTATACGGCCTCCCCAGAGGCTTTCACCAGTGCTGTATCCGACATTTTGAATGGTGAGAATCAATATCATGAGTTATCATACGGCCCGTTTGATCCAGCATAATAGCAAGTTAATATTTTTTATATTTGGCAAATGGTGCCGCGACCATTATGTCGGTAATTCTTTATCAGCAACACCCACTAAAGAGTAGAGAGATGAAAAACAAAAGCATTATTCAGTGCCTCGTATCAATCACCGCCATATCCATATTTTCAGTTATGGCGCAGGCATCTGACCAAATTGATGAAATCGTTGTCACGAGTTCGCGAGCACCCACCAGTCTCATGAAGCACCAAGGAAACATCGCCATCCTGAACAAAAAAGAGGTGCAGGGCTTGGCGCATGCACATATCCATGAGCTCATGACGCATGTTGCTGGAGTCTGGGTGGGGCGAGGTAGTGGGCAGGAAAGCCTGCCATCGATTCGCTCGCCAGTTTTGACTGGAGCTGGGTCCTGCGGCGCGATTCTGACACTCGAAGATGGCATACCGACGCGGCCGAGCGGGTTTTGTAATGTAAATCAACTCTTCGAATTACCAACGGAGCTGGCTGAACGAATAGAAGTTATTCGTGGCCCGGGTAACGCGCTGTATGGCTCGAACGCGCTCCACGGGACCATCAATATGTTGCTACCCGAGCCACAGGATTCGGAGTTCACGAGCGCAAGTCTCGAGTTGGGCCCAAATGAGATGGTAAGGGCGAAAGCAGCGATGGGTCTGGCTGGCCAGTCACCGATCGTTTTTGGTGCTGTCGTCGCCGATGATGGTGGTTTTCGCGAAGATTCGGGCTACCGTCAGGCCAAGGCTTATGTGAAAAAATCTTGGGCGACGAACAATGGAAATCTGGTGGGTAGCCTCATTGTTAGCGATCTCGACCAGGAAACCGCCGGTTTCATTCTCGGCGAAAACTCCTACAAGGATCCGGCACTGAATCGTCAGAATCTCAACCCAGAGGCTTACCGGGACGCAAGCAGCCAGCGTCTGTCGCTGCATTGGAAAGGCCAGCGTGGTCAGTATGAGATCGATATACGCCCTTACGTGAGACGATCGGAAATGGCTTTCTTACAGCACTATCTACCGGGTAAGCCCCTTGAAGAAAACGGACATGTCAGCCTGGGTTTTCTGGCGAATACTCGATACGAGACCGACGGCAAGTCGATTGAGTTCGGGGTCGATGTCGATGCGTCAGAAGCCTATCTGCGTGAGACTCAAGTAGGAACAACGCAGGGTTCTAATTTTCTGCGTGCGACCCGACCGGAAGGTAAGCACTACGACTATGACGTACAGGGTTTGGTTGGGGCTGCGTATGTCCAGGCGGAGTTTCGGCCGACAGATAAGCTCGCTATCAGCACCGGACTGCGCGCCGAATTCGCACGTTACGACTACGACAACCGGATGTTGAATGGCAATACGAAGGATGACGGTACGCCATGTGGATTTGGCGGCTGCCTCTACACCAGACCGGAGGACCGTAGCGATGATTTTGCTGGTATCGCGCCGAAACTCGGCGTGGCATTTAGCTTATCGGATGCTGTGACGTTGTATTCGAATATCGCTCGAGGTTTTCGTGCTCCGCAAATAGCGGAACTGTATCGTCTGCAAAGTGGTCAGCAGGTCAATGACTTAAAAGCGGAGACCATTGACTCGTTTGAGGTCGGGATCCGTAGTGGCAAAGACGACGTGTTCGTGGAGGCATCTGCCTTCGCAATGAAGAAAAAGAACAGTATCTATAAGGATTCTAGCGGCTTCAACGTTAGCGGTGGCCAAAGCCGGCATCTCGGAGTCGAGCTGGACTGGGAAATGCCATTACATGATTACTGGACCTTCTCGTTGAATGGTACTTACGCAAGACACACTTATGACTTTGATGTTGTTGCTGCTCGGGGCGAGACATTCACATCTGGGCGAGAGATCGATACAGCACCACGATGGCAGGGCGCTGCGGCGATTCAATATGATGGCCCCGGACGGATCGGAGGCGAGCTGCAGTGGACGTCGCTCGGATCCTACTTCCTCGACGCCGAAAATCAGCGCTCGTACCCAGGTCACGATTTGGTCAATTTGAGATTGACCTATAGAGCGACTGACAGTTGGTCCATAGTCGCTGCATTGAAAAACTTGGTCGATATCGAGTATGCGGATCGGGCCGATTTTGCGTTCGGTAATTACCGGTATTTCCCGGGTAGAGGCAGGGAGCTATACATACGCATGGAGTATGTGCGTTGAGCGATTTTTTCTTCAGCCACTCGTGACGAGATAAGGCCGAGCATGAAATTTGCAATCTTGGAGACCAGCGCAACCGGCAAGGCTATCGCCCGTGAAAGTGTCATACACCGCTACGATTTTGCAGCTGCCATGGCCAGCCAATCCAGCATATATTGCCGAAACGAACTGAACACCAAAATGTCATATGTGGGTGACTCATTTACGTAATGAATCTGTGTTGTTGTTTTTGCTATACCCGTACGTGCGGTCGAGCCCGGAGGAAACACCCGAGGATGAATATCGATACTCACGCCTTGAGCCAACACATCTCGTGATTCAGGGCCTGATAGTTGTATGCGCGCGTACAGGTCCGACACATCGACAAAGGAATGCGAAACACCAGTACTCGAACGCTCCAGAGATTGAAGGGCATCCATCTGGTCGCCGTCTGCTACCTGCAATAACCAATGATTCGAGCTAATGCAAAAGGCGATGCGGCCATTTGTAGTTTTCACCAGTTTGTTGGCGCACGTCGGTAGGACGATGTCTAGGTATTTGCTACAAGCTTGACGGGCATCGTCACCGCCACGCAGGTCGAGAAACCCACAGTTTGCTAAAGCTTTAATTGATACATCATAACCGGCCATATCAGTCTCGCATCTTCAGGCCATCCGGATCGATAAAAACCGGTTCGCATACTTTGGCGAGCGCCGTTTTTTCCTTGGTGAACAGGGTGACAGTCTCACCCAATCGAGAACGCCCATCTGAAAGTTGTGCCAGCGCGATCGAGCGCTTTAGGTTGGGGCTATGAAAGCCGATGGTGACCATTCCGATCATGTTCCGATCGGCGTCGATGAGTGGTGTGCCTTTTGGTGGAACAAAGCTACCGTCTTCTGGCAGCAGGCCGACGACTTCGGGCCGAGGTCCACCCTTATTCAGGTCGCGAGTGGTTGAGCGCTTGCCGACGAAGTCACCTTTTTTCTTTGGAACCACCCAGCCCATACCAACGTCATATATGTTGGCGTAACCGTCGCCCTCAAGACCCGCAGCGATAAACGCTTTTTCAGTACGCAATAGCATGCTGGTATCCGATCCTACTGGTGTAATGTCAAAATTTTTGCCAGCGGCAAGCAATGCATCCCATAATTCCCGACCATGACGTGTAGCAACGACTATTTCAAAGCTCAGTTCACCCGTATACGTGACGCGTGATACTCGGGCATTGATATTGGCAATCTGGCAATTCTTCGTATCAAGAAATTTGAATGCGTCCGAACTAACGTCAATACTGGTTGCGGCAGATCGCATAACGTCACGTGCGAGTGGGCCACAAACACAAATCACCGCCCACTGATCAGAGACCGGTGTTAGATATACATCGAGGTCTGGCCAGTTGCAATGCAGTAACCTCTCAAGATGTTTTTGTACAACCGAGGCAACACCCGAGCCAGTCGACATCAAGTAGTGATCCTCTGAGAGGCGAAAGGTGACTCCATCATCGAGTAAGCGACCATCTTCGTGCAGCATGTAGCCAAACTTACAGCGTCCGACGGGTAATTTACCCCACGAGTTTGTATAAACTCGATCCAGGAAGGTAACTGCATCCGCTCCTTTGATCGAGATCTTACCCAGTGGTGTACCATCGTAGATACCCACACCATTGCGAACTGCCAATGCCTCTCGATTGATTGCGTCGTTAGCAGTCTCGCCCGATTTTGCGATAAATAACGGTCGACGAAAAAGCGCACCGGTTTCATCAAGATGACCACCATTATCGATAAACCAATCGGTGATCGGTGTGCGTCGCCAGGGGATGATCAATTCGCTGCTATCGGCGCCGGCCATCGCGCCGAAACTCACTGGACTGTAAGCAGGTCGATAGGTTGTAGTGCCAATGGCACCGGGGGTCGTCGACGTAATTTGTGCCATTAGGCCAATGATATTGACGTTGCCCGTTTTGCCTTGGTCGAGACCCATTCCTGCAGTGGTGTATCGCTTGACGAGTTCGATCGAACGGTAACCTTCGCGTTCCGCCAATCGAATGTCCTTGCTCGTAACGTCATTATTAAAATCCAGGAACGCCCGACTACTCTTCTTCGGCAGAGGAACCTCCCAAATTGGCATGGGACTAATATTTGGTTCGGCCGCACAGATGGGACCGTTTTTCGGTTCAGCGTCGAAGCCACAAGCCTTGGCGGCATTGTAGCCCGCTGTTAGGCCGTCGCTAAGACACGTCGAAAGCGCGAATTGTCCGCGACACGCACCGGCAGATACCTCGTTTTGGACTGACGCTCCGGGAATAAACGTCGCAAGATCCGCATCGTATGCCGGTCTGGCACCGGACTGAGAATGCAAATGTATCGTCGGATTCCATCCGCCTGATATTAGGAGTAAGTCACATGCGATTCTTCGTCGGTCGCCAGCATCGTTTGATGCACGGATTTCGACGGCAGATACACGGCGCACGCCGATAACTTTGGATATCTCGCTTGCGAGTAAGACGTCGATTCCTTTGGCGGTTGCTGCTGCGACAAGGCCAGCATCAGGCTCTGATCTTAGATCAATAACGGCTGCAACATTGATGCCGTTGTCCTTTAGATCAATAGCATGTTGGTAACTGCCATTATTGTTCGTGAACAGTACTGCGTCTTGGCCCGGCCTTGCACCATAACGTAGACAATAGTGGCTTGCGGAAGAAGCCATCATGACTCCCGGTCGGTCATTGTCAGCAAAAGTAATTGGTCGTTCGATCGCACCCGTTGCGAGAATCACCTGGCGGGCTCGAATCTTCCACAAGCGTTCCTTTACCCAGCTCTTGTCTGGACGTCGCTCGAGTGCGGTGATGAAGTTCTGGTCGTAATAGCCGATAGCGCTCGTTTCTTTGAGGCGAACTACATCGGGTAGAGCGTCTATTTCAGCGACGACTGCGGATATCCACGAAAGGGCGGGATGCGAATTGATCTCTGCGCTGCTGCCAAGTAAGTAGCCACCAGCTTCTGGCTGATT
>CAJXYT010000039.1 GCA_913063505.1 uncultured Gammaproteobacteria bacterium
GGGCTCGGAGATGTGTATAAGAGACAGCAGCGAAGCAGGCAAGGTACGCGCTGCCGAACTTGCACGACAACTTGTCGCTGCCGATGTCGTAGCGGGGGTGGACGCCATTTATTCCACGTCGTATCGCCATACTGAAGAAACCGTCCTGCCAGTCGCGACCGCGCTGAATATTTCGATTACGCACTATGATGCTTTCAACACTGAGTCGATCATGGATGACGTAGTCAAGGCGCATAAAGGGAAAATCGTTCTGGTTGTCGGGCACAGTAATACGGTGCCTGCGATGATCGGAAGCATGGGGGCGAGCAAGAATGTTCCGGAGATCAATGATAGCGAATATGACAATATCTACGTCGTTTCAGTTCCCTGGTTCGGCAAAACCAAAACGATACGCCTGAGATACGGAGCACCGTATGTACCGAACTAGCCAGATTGAAAGCCGGCAGTCTCTCGCAGTATCACTGCTTTTTCGATGAACTCCTTGTGACGGCCGATTCGTACGTCGGCCATCATCGCATCCTTGATTGACCTGTCCCGACTGATCAGAAACGTTGCCCGGCGAACGCCGACGCTAAAAGGTCCGTCCACATCGAACATTTTGATAGCGACTTTTTCCGGATCGCTTAGCAAAGCAAAAGGCAGATTGTGCTCTTCGCGAAATCGACTGTGGCTCTCCTCGTCCTGCGGACTGATGCCAACAATCTGCAAACCGACGGACTGAATGTCTGTGTGGATATCGCGAATCGAACAGGCCTCTTTCGTGCATCCCGGCGTGAAGTCGGCAGGATAGAAATACAGGATCAGCGGCCCGTTTTGCAGTAGGTCCGAAAGCGATGTCTCGATTCCCTCTTGATTATTCAGTACAAACTCCGGCGCTTGATCACCCGTATTCAGCATTTCAGATCTCCAGATTTCGCATTTTGAGTTATCGCTCGCTTGTGCAAGACGCAATCATATACATAGATCCTGATAATCCAATGAACTTGTAGAATTATCTTCGTCAGAAGATGGTGGATGGAATCATGGTTACGGTTGCGACCATCACGTTAGTTGCTTCTGTGTTTGTGTCATTAACGCCGTCACAAGTATTGGATTTTGCCGATCAAAATTGAGTGGCGCGCCCGGTAGGATTCGAACCTACGACCTCAAGGTTAGGAACCGTGCGCTCTATCCAACTGAGCTACGGGCGCTTTTCGCAAGGGTGTATACGATAGTGTCAAATCGCCTGCGCCGCAATTTCTTAGATCGACAATATTCTCGGTTTCGGTCTTTTTTATACAGATCGGGATAAATGACTGAATTTTCGGTCAAAACCATTCAGAATGCGGTGCTACGATCGATTAGCACAAGAAACGAAACCAAGGGAAATCAAACGCATGCGCATCCTCGTTGTGCTGGGCATACCTGGCCTGGCAATTCTCGCCGTGATGGCAATGATCAGTATGAAGGCCGAACCACCCAAGAAAGAGCGAGTGGATCTGGACCCGATAGTTAATGTTATTGAGCTTGAGCTGATGACGGCTGAATTCGAAGTTCAGAGTCAGGGGACTGTGCGCCCAAGGACTGAAACAATACTGAGTGCTGAAGTATCGGGAACAATTGTTGAAATTTCCCCCAAATTTATCGCTGGTGGGGTGTTTCGGGAAAATGAAGTGTTAATGCGAATTGATCCGACTAACTACACGGTCGAATTGAGGCAGGCAGAAGCATTGGTCAAGCAGCGACAAATCGAATTCGACGGCGCAAGTAAGCTTCGCGAGCAAGGCTATCGAGCAGAAGTGGAGCTTGCTTCTGCCGCCGCCGCGCTCGCCACTGCGAAAGCCAATATGGTTCGTGCGCAGCGAAATTTGGAACGCACCTACATTAAATTGCCTTATGAGGGCATTGTTCGAGCGAAAGTAGCTGATTTGGGGCAGTTCGTTAGCATGGGAACCCGACTGGGCATAACGTTTGCGACGGACTTCGCTGAAATTCGCTTACCGCTCACTGATAACGATCTTATATTCTTGGATTTACCGGGCGCGGCTGAAATGGCCGCGTCAGATAGCGTCATTGGCCCAAGTGTGGTTTTGACGGCGACACAACGAGGCCAACAGGTCAGTTGGACTGCCACGATAGTTCGTTCGGAGGGAGTGGTTGATGAAAGCAACCGGGTGACTTACGCGGTAGTTCAAATAGCCGATCCCTATCGACTACATATGGATGGAAATTCGCTTCCTATGGGCACCTTTGTCGCCGCGACCATACAGGCTCCGACGGCTGCCAATGTATTTCGCATTCCTCGAGGAATTGTCAGAGGTTCAGATAAATTGATATTTGTTGATAGTGACAATAAATTAAATATCCGAGCGGTAAATATCGTGAACTCCGACGCGGATTACGTTTATGTAAATGAGGGAGCGATCGCTGGAGAGCGGATAGTGACAACGGCGATTCAAACACCAGTCAATGGGATGCCGGTTCGAATTGCTGGAGAAATCGAACCAGCCCCTTCGATAAGTGAAGTCGCAGCGTCTTTGAGCGAGCATTAATAATGCAGTCATCGGGTGAAACTGAAGAAAAAGGCATACTCGCCTGGTTTGCGGCAAATCATGTTGCCGCGAACTTGCTGATGTTTCTCATTATCGTCGCAGGGCTTATTTCAGCGGTTTCTATACGAAAAGAAACTCAGCCAGAATTTAAACTCGAGATGATTCGAGTTGAGGTCCCTTATCTTGGCGCCGCGCCGGAGGAGGTTGAGGAAGGCGTTGTCATTAGAATCGAGGAAGCCATTCAGGATATTGAGGGAATCAAGAAGATTTCTTCGACGGCCAGAGAGGGGATGGGTCGGGTAACGCTCGAGCTGAATCTTGGCGAGAATCTTAACGAGGTCATGAGTGATGTTAAGACGCGGGTCGACGCTATCTCGACATTTCCTGCTTTAACCGAGAAGCCCATAATCTCGAAAATCGAGATTAAACAGCCCGTAGTAATGATCTCGATTCATGGTGACCTTGACTCGTTTGCTAGAAAGACTATTTCGCAGGACGTTCGTAATGAGTTAATGCAAATACCGACAGTCAATCAGGTCAATAATTTCGGTGACAGGCCATACGAAATTAGCGTCGAAGTCTCTGAGCATAACCTACGCCAATACGGTTTGACGATGAGCGAAATTTCGCAAGCCATCAAGAATTCGTCGATTGATATGCCGGGTGGCACGATCAAAACAGCGGGCGGAGATATATTGTTGCGCACGATCGGGCAGGTCTATACCGGCGCCGAGTATTCACAACTAGTGCTACGAACATTCCCGGATGGCACTCGATTGATTTTGTCTGATGTTGCGACCATCACGGATGGATTTGTAGAAACGAGTGGCTATAGTCGCTTTGATGGCCGACCGTCTTCGACATTGCAGGTGGTCGCTGGAGGGCAGCAAAACGAAATTCAGACCGCGAAAGATGTAAAAAATTATCTCGCTGGAAAATCGAAGTTGATTCCGAGCGGCATCAAGATGGAAACTTGGATTGACCTTCCACGCTATCTTGAAGATCGTCTAAAAATGATGAATGAGAACATAATCAGTGGAGCGATTCTGGTGTTTCTCGTTCTATCATTGTTCTTGCGAATGAAAGTCGCATTTTGGGTCATTATTGGTTTACCCGTGACGTTTCTTGGCGCGCTGTGGTTGATGCCCATCTGGCCGGTAACGATTAATGTAATTAGTCTTTTCGGTTTTATTGTAGTTCTCGGTATCGTCGTAGACGATGCGATCATTATCGGCGAGAGCGTCTATACTAAAATTCGAGCTGATGGTCAGTCACTTAATAACGTGATTCAGGGCGCACACAAGGTGGCAATTCCAGCGACATTCGGTGTTTTGACAACTGTTGCCGCGTTTGCACCGATGATGTTTATCGGTGGTGCAGCTGGAACTTTCTTTGAGGCAATGAGTTTCGTCATTATTCTCTGTCTGCTTTTCTCGTTAGTTGAATCAAAGCTCATATTGCCATCACACCTTGCGCGCGCGCGTATTCCGGATATCGATGAAGATGATCTATTTTATCCGCAGCGCTCGATAGCATTTAAGGAGCGTATTCCGCGATTTTTTCTAAAGGTTCAACGCCGTGTACAGCATCGGCTACATCGTTTCGTTGAGAAAATATACCGGCCATGGCTTGAAAAAGCGGTCGATAATCGTGGTCTTACCTTATCGGTTTTCGTGGCCGTCTTGATATTATCGGCCGGCCTCATAATGAGTGGCGCATTACGCGTGGTTTTGTTTCCAGAAATTGAATCAGATTTCATGCAAGTAAACTTCGAGATGGAGGCTGGCACTCCATCAAGCCAACGAGATGCCGCGCTTGATTTAATTGAATCAGAATTGTTATCGATGAACGAAGAGTACGTGCGTGAACACCCTGGTGAGCTTCCGATGATTCAGCATTTAGGGATCTTTACGCAGGGTGACCTTGCCGCGCAATTGTTTGTCGAAATCCCTATGACGCAAGAGCGCCCATATTCGATGACAGAAATCGCCGCAATGTGGCGTGATCGAGTGGGCGAGATTCCCGGCATAAGAGATTTGAAGTTTCAGGGCGAGAATGGTTTTGATAGTGGTGATCCAATCAACTTGCGATTAAGCGGCGCTAATCATGAAGCACTTGAAAGTGCCGCTGAAGAACTTGAGGCTGAATTATCCTCATTTGAGGGCCTATTTGATATTTCGAATTCTGCGTTTGCAGGTGGAGATGAAATTCGACTAAAGATAAAGCCAGAAGCAGAGGCATTGGGACTGACGCAGTCATCCTTAGGGCGGCAGGTACGCCAAGCTTTCTATGGGGAAGAAGCGCAGCGTATTCAGCGCGGTAGAGACGATCTTCGAGTGATGGTGAGATATCCCGCTGACGAACGTCGCTCGATCATTAATCTTGAAAACATGAGAATTCGAACGCCGAGTGGTGATGAGGTTCCATTTACCTCTGTAGCGGAAATTGAAATTGGAAAAGGCTACTCACGAATTTCACGCTTGAATCGAGAGCGTGCAGTTACGATTACTGCTGACCTGGATCCGGATTTGGTGGAGCCGCAGGAAATACTTCGCAAGCTCTCTGAAAGCTTTGTTCCAGATCTATTAGCTCGGTACCCCGGTATTAGTTATGGGTTGGAAGGTGCCAGCGAGGATGAACGCAAGTTGATATCTGAGCTGTGGTTCGCCTTAGTGGCAGCTTTATTTATGATCTATGCGCTCATCGCAATCCCCTTGCGCTCATACAGTCAGCCATTACTAATTATGTCAGTTATTCCATTCGGCGCCATCGGAGCTATCGTCGGGCATGTTGTGATGGGCAAAGCGATAAGCATGTTCTCGCTATTTGGACTTTTTGCATTGGCGGGTGTCGTGGTAAACGACAGTTTAATCATGGTCGATTTTATTAATAAGGCAAGAGCGAAAGGTGTGGCTGCGCGGCAGGCTGTGATTGAATCTGGAACACAGCGATTTAGAGCTATCATTTTGACATCTTTCACGACGGCCGCGGGGTTGATGCCGATATTATTTGAGACCAGCTCGCAAGCACAGTACGTTATTCCAACCGTGATTTCGATCAGTTTTGGCATCGTATTTGCGACTGTGATTACACTACTCCTTGTGCCATCACTGTATATGTTGCAATTAGATGCAGTCGCGCTTGTCCACCGCATCAAAGATTGGATGATGGGTTATCCGGCATCAGCTCAATCGGAATAGACGATATTGAACAATGATAGCCAGCTTGCAAAAGAGGGGGTTATTATTGGACTGTTGGCCTATACGATGTGGGGCCTGCTTCCGATTTATTTAAAGCAGGTGAGCGATGTATCGACGACGGAAATTCTTGTTCACCGCGTAATCTGGGCATTGCCGTTCGGTGCTTTGATCATCTATTTTCGCCGCCAGTGGCACGAGGTCCGTAGCGCTTTTTTCGATAAGCGTAAGCTGGCCTGGCTCGCGTTGGCGGCCGCGGCGATCTCTGTCAACTGGCTAATCTATCTGTGGGCCGTTAGTAATGGTCGGATATTCGAGGCCAGTCTCGGCTACTACATCAACCCTCTGATGTACGTGCTTGTCGGGGTTCTTTTCTTGGGTGAGCGGCTGCGCCCGTGGCAACTGGTCGCAGTGACCCTTGCGATGCTCGCTGTAACGATACTGAGCATCAGTCATGGGCAGGTTCCCTGGGCTGGGATCTCATTAGCGGTATTATTTACAGTGTACGGAGTCATTAGAAAGCAGATCGATATAGGTGCAATGCCCGGACTTTTTGTTGAGATTCTGATTCTCTTTCCGTTTTCGATCGCTTGGTTGCTGATATTAATGAACGGCGGAAGCGCAATTTTTCTGAAATACAGCCTAGTTACGGACGGCCTGTTAATCCTCGCAGGCCCTATAACAGTGATGCCATTGTTGTTATTCGCTATTGCGGCGAGACGATTGTCACTCACGACAATCGGATTCTTGCAGTTTATCGGCCCGACCTTACAATTTCTTGTCGGTTTGTATTATGGTGAAACGCTCACTACCGCTTACAAGATTTGTTTTGCCCTAATCTGGATCGCCGTCGCTGTATTTATTTATGACGCTGTGAAGTTGGCAAAGAAAAAGCCCCTGCCGATAGAATCGACAGGGGCTTAATATCTTTGCAGATGGCAACCTCTAAGGCTGTGGGTGCCTACCTGTTTGCTTTGCGCTCAGTCGCTTCCTTTATGACTTCATCAGCGACATTCTGTGGACAAGGTGCATAGTGACTGAACTCCATCGAGAACTGTCCGCGACCTGACGTCAGCGTACGCAGATGGCCAATGTAGCCAAACATATCAGCCAGTGGTGCATCTACCTTTACACGAACGCCCGTAGGACCTGCATCCTGAGACTTAATCATGCCGCGACGCCGGTTAAGATCGCCAATTACGTCACCAACATTGTCGTCAGGCGTAAATACGTCGACTTTCATGATCGGCTCAAGTATTTGAGGACCGGCTTTCGGCACCGAGTGGCGGTAGGCCGCCTTGGTTGCGATTTCGAACGCGAGAGCGGATGAATCAACGGCGTGGAATGCGCCGTCGAGCAAGGTGAATTTGACGTCGAGCAGTGGGTATCCCGCCATCGTGCCTTCGACCATGCAAGATTTAAACGCTTTCTCGATCGCACCCCAGTATTCACGTGGAACGTTACCGCCTGTTACTTTGGATTCGAATTCGTAGCCGGCATTCTGTTCAGCAGGCGCAATCTCGTATTCGATCTTGCCGTATTGACCTGAACCACCCGATTGCTTCTTATGGGTGTAGGTGTCTTCGATCGTGCGTGTAATCGTCTCGCGATAAGCAACCTGCGGTTTGCCCATCTCAACGTCAACGTTGTGTGTGCGACGTAGAATGTCGACCTTGATATCGAGATGCAGCTCGCCCATACCCTTGATCAGTGTTTCACCAGAGTCTTCATCGGTAGCTACCTGGAATGAAGGATCTTCCTGAACCATCTTGTTCAGAGCAACACCCATCTTCTCGGTACCAGCTTTGTCTTTCGGCGAGATGGCAATAGAAATTACAGGATCCGGAAATACCATCGGTTCAAGTGTTGCAGGATTATCTGCATCAGCGAGCGTGTGGCCTGTGCGTGTGTTCTTCATACCGAGGAGGGCAACAATGTCACCCGCTTGAGCAGAATGGAGCTCTTCACGAGCGTCGGCATGCATCTCGACGATACGACCGATGCGTTCATTCTTGCCAGTAAAGGTGTTTACGACGCTGTCACCTTTCTTTAATGTGCCCGAATAGATGCGAGTGAAGGTCAGGGCGCCGTAACGGTCGTCCATGATTTTGAATGCCAGTGCCCGTAAAGGCCCTTCCGGATCAACAATTGCAAATCCACCGGTCGGGTTACCTTCGAGATCGATTTCCGGCTGCGGTTTCACCTCCGTTGGGTTCGGAAGATAATCAACAACTGCATTAAGAATGTTCTGTACACCCTTGTTTTTAAAGGCTGAACCACAGAAGGTTGGGAAAAAATCGAGTGCAATGGTGCCCCTTCGAACGCAGCGCTTCAGATCATTGATCGACGGCGTTTCACCCTCGAGATACATTTCCAGGAGATCATCATCCTGTTCAACCGCCGTCTCGATCAGTTTCTCACGCCATTCAGCAACCAATTCAAGCATGTCTTCGGGTACATCGCCGATCGTGTAGGACTCAGGGTCACTAACATCACTCCAGATCCACGACTTTTCAGTCATCAGGTCGACAACGCCGACGAAATCGTCTTCGATGCCGATCGGCAGAACCATTACTAGCGGGTTTGCAGCCAGTACATCTTTAACTTGTTGCACAACGCGATAGAAATCCGCGCCAATACGATCAAGCTTGTTGACGAAAATTATACGAGCAACTTCCGAGTCGTTCGCGTAACGCCAGTTCGTTTCGGACTGAGGCTCAACGCCGCCAGAACCGCAGAATACACCGACACCGCCATCAAGCACCTTAAGCGAACGATACACTTCGATCGTGAAGTCTACGTGCCCCGGGGTGTCGATGATGTTCATGCGGTGGCCGTCCCACTCACAGCTGGTCGCTGCAGACTGAATCGTAATGCCGCGCTCCTGCTCTTGATCCATAAAGTCCGTGGTGGCTTCGCCATCGTGGACTTCGCCGGTTTTATGAATCTTGCCAGTGAGTTTCAGTATGCGCTCTGTGGTCGTGGTCTTGCCTGCGTCAACGTGGGCGAAAACTCCGATATTTCGATATAAGTTAAGGTCTGTCATTTCTCTGCTTCTGCTCTGTTAGTTGTTTCCTGGCAACAACCATCAATTATTGACATACCGTTAGGTGCCCTCATAGCGTTCTAGCAGCGAGAGCCCGGCAATAAATCGAGGTGGACGCACGTAATTCCTTGCCGGTCCTTGATGCATTTCCCGGTAGCAGCTATGGCGCTGCGAATCAGGTAGGACGGGCTTTCGGGCGCGGATAATAACAGTGCAGGGCGGCCTAAACCAGTCCCAATGTCGACACCACTCAACGAGTCGTACTAATCATTCGAAAAATCAATATAAACAGTAGGTTAACGTATCGAAGTTAGCGACGAAGGATCGCAATCCAGCGCGCGATATTGAGCAGGCTCATTAACGACGCCGAAACGTAGGTCAGTGCCGCAGCAGTTAGCAGCCTACGGGCATGAGGGCGGTCGGCTGGTTTGAGGGTATTGAGTTTATCCAGAAGGGGTAATGCTCGATTGAAACTGGCGTCAAATTCGGTCGGTAAAGTAAGACCGTGCACGATCACCGAACTGCCAAGCGTCATGAATCCCGCGAGGATAGTGATGATGCCTAGGGCCGGAACCCGAGTTAGCAGACCTATAAAGGGTGATATCACCAGCAACCCAGCGCCGATTTTCTCGATCTTACTCATTACTCTGACGAGACGCGTACGCCATTTGAGCGGTGCGTAACCGTGGTGATCCTGCAGTGCATGGCCAACCTCGTGAGCTGCGACCGTAATTGCCGTTAATGATTGTCCATCGTGCTTATCCCGGGTCAGTCGTACAGCCTTTGCGATTGGATCGTAATGGTCACCAGATTCCGTTGACTCTACGACTACGGATTGCAAGCCGTTGAAATCTAAAAGATATCTCGCGAGGCTGGCACCGGTTTCCGCGTAGCGATCCACCGGCCGACTGTACTTTGCGAGTACACGATTCACCCATATCCCGGGACCAAGAATCAGTGCAATTACAACTACGATAATGATGAGGTACGCCATCGACCTATCGTACCGACAATGCCGCAAAAGGTCTTCCATAGAGCGGTCTTGCTTGTCTAGCAATAAACCATAAGACCAGCATGGCCGCCGTCTCAGTACCAGCGACCGCTTTCTTTTAGCCTATGTAAGCTTTACGTAAAGGGTGTGCCGCAGAAGATAGAATAATTTATTAAATACTTAATATTTATTTTAATTATTATTAATAGATTATTGATATATATCAATATAATACTTTTTAAGTAGGCCTTTTAATATTGGCTTATGACCATTGATTTTGACGGAGGAAGTAATGGGCGGAGTGACCATCCTTGGCTCGATAACTGCAGGCATGCAGCTAAAAATGGATATGCGTCATGCGGTGCAATATCAAGTTTACCGCGACATTGAGAGACGCTTTCTGGCAGTCAGTCTGGAGGATAGATAGAGGGCCCCATCCGTATTCTCGCATTACCTGATGGCATTAAACTCGATCGAAGCAGTTATGAGGCTTTCTTGCGCTATGTTTTGCCGGATATTGCTGCTGCGTAGTCCGCTACTGCCTGCCAAACACGCAGGATGTTTCCGTTGAGTATCTTCTGGATGTCATCTTCGCTATAGCCGCGATCCAATAGCCCCTGAATAAGCGTCGGATACGCTGAGACGTCTTTTAGGTCTATCGGTAACGAGTCGCCGACGCCGTCATAGTCCGAGCCGATTCCGACATGGTCAATGCTGGTAAGCGCTACTACATGATCGAAATGGTCGAGGACATTATCGAGCGACGAATACGGAAACCTCCCGTGATCTATTTCGTAAATGGCCGGAAATTCTTTACGTATTTCGGATTCTGATAACTCAGGATGCTCTGCAGTAAATAGCGCGTTAGCTTCGCGTCGAGCCGCCGAATACTCTTGCGCTTCGGCGGTAATGAAGCCTGAGCCGAAGTTGATCTGTATTACACCGCCGTTTTTAGCCAGCGCGATAATCATCTCGTCACTCATGTTCCGCTCGAAGCCCGGTGTGAAATGCCTGGCTGACGAATGTGACGCTATTGCGGGTGCATTCGTAATCTCCATAACCTCCCAAAAGGCGTCGTCGGATACATGGCTGATATCGACCATGATACCAACGCGATTCATCTCGGCTACCACTTCAGCGCCAAAGTCGCTCAGTCCATTCCATTGGCGGTTTGAGTCATAGGAAGAATCAGATATGTGGTTTGAGAGACCATGTGTCAGGGTTATATAGCGAATACCACGATCGTAAAAGTGCTGCAAGTTGGCCAGATCGCCCTCGATCGGCGAGCCATTCTCCATTCCGAGCGGCGTTGAAATAATACCGACCTCAAATTGATTCCTGACGTCTGCCGGAGATCGAGCAATTGCGAATTTATCGGGCCATTGTTGAGCGAATCCTTCGACCATATCGATCAATCCTTCGGCAACCTCTCGTGATCGACCTTCAGCCTCCAGTGTAGATGGCGTGTAGATGGACATGAAAGGCGCATTCAGCCCGCCGGATACCGCTCTAGGGTAGTCGAAATCGCCGTCATTAGTGGCCTCGGAGATGTCGGCCAGTGCATTCACAAGTCGATATGGCACATCGACGTGTGTATCGACAATGATGCTGTTCAGTGCAATCGCATTTGCATCGGGAGCGGCCGCCTTAGCTTCAGGTTCCGCCATTCGGCTACACGCAGAAATAAATATTACTAATATAGCGACAGCCGCCGCATTCCAGATTCTGTGGGTCATTTAGGGTTACTGCGCTAGTGGAGAGGGCCAAAGATTGTAACAATATGCAGGCTAACGTAAAGGAGCAATGCGATGAGTGGCAACAACCCACCGGCAGACCATGGGTTTTGCTGATAAAAATAGAATGGGAGGTACTATCGAGGAGAACCTAAAATCCGGCATAACCTAGTTGCGGTTTTTGTTCATGCTGGCCAGCGTTGGGATCTTCGCTGGCTCAGTCATTGTTGCCCTTGGTTTTTTATGTCTTGCTCATTGGGGTAGTGAGCACACAGATTAAGGGTGCAGGGCAGGGCAACCTACATTTACAATTCGTCACGTTGACCTTCAATACGAACGAAAAACCATCTCCTCTCAGTCGTCTATGGCAGCCTGGATCAAGTGAGGGTAGTAGCCCCCTTTAAATTGGAAGCTCGCGCTGGCTGGGTTGCCAGTGAGCGAGATTAACATGGGCGGCACCTACGCCCAGACTGCGGACCCAGCGAGCAGCGGCATCAAGTGTGGCCCAGGTTCGGACTTTGCCTTTTCGCGTTTCTGCAGTGATGGGGCCGTTGGGCGTTTTCGCCTCGATGTGAAATCTGGCGCCGCTGGCGATAATGTTGATGTCCTTTATCGCGCCGGCCGCCACCATCGCTTTCAACATGCGCTCATCCATTAGGATCCCCCGGGAAGAAGTCGTTTTGTTCCGGAATTGATATGCCACTGTCGTCGCAGTGTCGGCGAATCAACATTTCAATCATATTGGCCACGCTGCGGTGCTCACGAGCAGCCGCTTCGCGTACTGCATTCTTCAGCCCCGGCTCTATTCGCAGGTTCAAGGTTGATACTTTGGTTTTCGCCATGCGTTACATTGTATAGTAAAAATAATTATAATGTAACGTAGAGTGCATTTTTTCGATTCCACATCGATAATTTGACCCACACAGACACGTTCCCTAAGCTCTGCCGATGCAAAAACACCCTTGGCAGACGCCGGGAATGCTTCTGGTCTTGATGTCAGTCGCTATGCCGGTCGCATTCAGCACCTGGTCAGCGCTGCTTAATAATTTTGTTATTGAGCGCGCTGGATTTACAGGCATCGAAATTGGCATCCTGCAAAGCCTTCGCGAGGTGCCGGGCTTTCTCGGCTTCACGACTGTATTCGTGCTGCTCGTCATCAAAGAGCAGGTGTTTGCCGTTATCGCGCTTGCAGTCCTAGGGGCTGGCGTCGCTTTAGCGGGTTTCTTCCCAAGTGTAATAGGCCTTTATTGCACAACTGTTCTCATGTCGGCTGGATTTCATTATTTCGAAGTGGTTAAGCAGTCACTATCGCTACAATGGTTTTCCAAGGAGGAAGCACCGCAGGCACTGGGGAAGCTCATCTCTGTGGGTGCTATCACCTCACTTGTCGTTTATGCAGTCTTGTGGGGAATGCTTGAGTTGCTCTCCCTTGACTACGTGTGGATATTCTTGCTGGCAGGTGGATTGTGTTGCTGCCTGGCAGTCTTCATGTGGTTTGGGTTCCCGGAATTTCGTGCCAAGCATGAGCAAAGTAGCGCACTGATTTTGCGAAAACGCTACTGGCTGTATTATGCGCTGACCTTTTTCTCCGGCGCGCGGCGGCAAATATTTACAGTTTTTGCGGCGTTCCTGATGGTTGAGAAGTTTGGCTATTCGGCATCGCAGGTTGCGTTGCTATTCCTGATCAACTACGCGTTCAATTGGTTGTTTGCAGAAAGAATTGGCGGACTGATCGGCCGAATTGGCGAGCGCAGAGCTCTAACGATTGAATACGTCGGTTTGATCATAGTCTTCAGCTCTTATGCCTATGTCGAAAATCCCTATATAGGCGCAGGCCTGTACGTCGTTGATCATATGTTTTTCGCGCTGGCGATTGCGGTCAGCACGTATTTCCAGAAAATCGCGAGTCCTGGCGATATAGCCAGCAGCGCTGGCGTGTCATTCACAATTAACCACATCGCTGCCGTCGTTGTGCCGGCGGCTTTAGGATTGGTCTGGATAGTTTCACCGGCCGCTGTGTTCCTGATTGGGGCTGGGTTCGCTGTCTGTTCATTGGTTCTGTCGCAAAACATTCCCTCTCGTCCAGAGGTGGGCAATGAGGTTAATTGGGGGTATGTGGGTAAAGTGTCCAAGGTTGATGCCACCTAGGTAGCGCTTCAAATCAAGGGTCATTAGATGACGCTGAGAACTAGATCCGATGTTACTATTCCGACATGCGCAGCATACTTCCCTTTGCCGGTGTCATTCTTGCCTTGTTTGCCGCAGGCTGCGTCGCTGTAGTCGCCTGGCAAATAACGAAAGAGGCGTTACGTGAGGGTGAGTTGGACGACGATTAGAACTTAGCGTTGACGCCCTCGCGGCCGATTGCGGTTTTTGAGGATGGAGGCGGGCGAGACGCTATACTTCGGTTTCCTGTGAGATGGCGCGTGGAGCCGGAGTGTCCGAAGACCTAAATTGTTATCGATGTGGTGAGTCAATTGCCATGTTGTCCTTGCCCTTATCGCGACGGGATCAATGCCCACAATGCAGCGTGGATCTGCACGTCTGCAAGATGTGTCGCCATTTCGACTCACGTATTACGCGACAATGTAGTGAAGACGGCGCTGAGGATGTAAGTGAAAAGGAGCGGCCGAATTTCTGCGATTGGTTTGTACCTGTCTCTTATACACATCTCCGAGCCCACGAGACCGTACTAGATCTCGTATGCCGTCTTCTGCTTGAAAA